>NZ_JBSRZW010000012.1:0-80411 GCF_054058015.1 Thermostichus sp. MS-CIW-30 | reverse complement strand
GCTGGCGAACCTGCGCAGAGTTCTCGTCTCTTCTGAGACACAGCTGGATCCCAAGTGGCGCTTGGTGTGGGAGCTCGTCAACGGCCGTGCTCAGGAAAAAAAACTGAACCACGTTGACTTGAGCAGGGCTATTCTAGAGCGGGCCGACCTGAGGGGAAGAGACCTGACGCGAGCAAATCTCAAAGGGGCGAGGCTGGCCGCGGCCAACTTGAGAGGAGCCAACCTCAGCCAAGCCAACCTCAGCGAGGCCAACTTGGAGGGGGCCGACTTGACTCAGGCCAACCTGCGCGGAGCCAAGCTGGAGCTGGCGAACCTGCGCAGAGTTCTCGTCTCTTCTGAGACACAGCTGGATCCCAAGTGGCGCTTGGTGTGGGAGCTCGTCAACGGCCGTGCTCAGGCAAGAAACCTGATCTATGCCGACCTGAGCAGGGCCAATTTGAGCCAGGCTGACTTGAGCGGAGTCAAGCTTACAGGGGCGAGCTTGGTGGAGGCTGACCTGAGAGGAACTAACCTCAGCGGGGCAAATTTGAGGTGGGCAGAGTTGGGCAAAGCCAATCTGAGTCAGGCGGACTTGAGAGGCGCCAACCTCAGCCAGACCAATCTGAATAAGGCAAACCTGGAGGGAACCAACCTCTGTGGAGCCAGCCTGATCAAGGCTGAACTGGTCAGGGCCAAACTGGTGGGGGCCAAATTGGTCGGCGCCAAGCTCATTGGAGCCAACTTGAGCAAGGCCAGCTTAGTTGGCACCGACCTGAGGGAGGCTAACCTCATCGGCACCAACCTCAGCGAGGCCAAGCTGGGCAGGTCGGGTTTGAACTTGCTTGATGTCAATGCTCCCAGCTCTCTGCGCTACCTGAGCCAAACGGACTTGAGCGGGGCAGATCTGAGGAAAGCCAACCTGAGCCGGGCAGACCTTAGCCAAGTCAAGCTCATCGGAGCTAACCTAAGCCGAGCTTCCCTAAGCAGAGCCGATCTCAGCGGGGCTGACCTGAGCGCAGCTAGCCTCAACAAGGCCAAGCTAGGAGAAGCCAACCTAACCCAGACCAAGCTGGGCAGAGCCAAGTTACGTAACGCTTACCTCAGCGGTGCCGACCTCAGCGGGGCCAACCTGAGGGGGGCAGATCTGAAATTGGCCAACCTGCGACGCTCTATTCTTTCTCCAGAAACTCAGCTCGATGCCAAGTGGCATCTTGTGTGGGAACTGGTCAATGGTCGGCCCGACAACAGAAACCTGGAGGGAGCCGACTTAAGCGGAGCTAACTTGAACTGGATCGACTTGGGCGGAGTCAAGCTGGTCGGCGCCAATTTAAGCGGGGCCAACCTTATTGGAGCCAATCTCAGCGGGGCCGATCTCAGCCGAGCCAATCTCAGCGGGGCCGATCTCAGTTGGGCTGACCTGAGCTATGCCAACTTGGAAGGCTCCAACCTGGATCATGCCACTGTAGAAGGCGCAAACCTCAAAGGCGCAAGACTTGATTTCAAGTGGAAATGGATCTGGCTGTCCCTCTGGCTTAAAGGTTTGGCGAGCATCTGGTTTGACCACCGCGATACCCTCTACCTACCTCCCCCAACTCCTGCAAAACGCTAGCGGGATCCCCTAGCTGACAACCCATGCTACTTGCCCCTAGCCGGCAGCTAAACTGCGGGGAGTCAACAGGAGAGGCGCTGTACTTAAGGGATCCCTTGACGACAGAGCATTAGCCCTAACTCGTTTTGCCCATCTCCAAGATCATCTCCGCCATACTTATGCCTTGCACCTCTGGAACCCCTATTTACAGGCACCGGATTTCTTTCCTTTATTCAAAAGCGGCACGGCCTATCCTGCCACTCTTGAGCTGCCGCCGCTTCAAGCCAATAAGAATGGGCAAAGCCACATTCACCTGGTGATTGGCGAAATCGCTGAAGAGGGGTCAACCGAGGTTGTCTGTACTTCCAGCGGTAAAGTCAGCGAAGGGGATATTGATCTCGTTTTGGAAGAGAAAAAACAATACATCCGCCAAACTGAAATCCTGGAGTTTTACAATCCCTCTGAGACTCTACAAAACGTCGGTGGCCTGGAAAACCTCAAAGCCTGGATTAGGGGGCGCCGCAACAGCTTCAGTGTTCAGGCCCATGCCTATGGCCTGCCGAGTCCCAAAGGAGTTTTGCTGGTTGGCATTCAGGGCACCGGCAAATCCCTATGTGCCAAAACCATCGCCCGCGAGTGGCGGATGCCTCTGCTCAAGCTGGATGTGGGACGATTGTTTGGAGGCATTGTCGGCGAAAGTGAAAGCCGCGTGCGCCAGATGATCCAAATTGCCGAGGCGATGGCTCCTTGTGTTTTGTGGATCGACGAGCTGGACAAAGCCTTTGGCGGTGTCAACAGCGAATTTTCCGGCGATTCGGGCACCAGCAAGCGCGTCTTCGGCAGCCTGATTACGTGGATGCAGGAAAAAACCAAACCCGTTTTTATTGTCGCCACTGCCAATAATGTCCGCGTCTTGCCCGCTGAGCTGCTTCGCAAGGGGAGGTTTGATGAAATTTTCTTTGTTAACTTACCCAACCAAAAGGAGCGGGAAGAGATTTTTCGAGTCCATGTCCAACGGCTACGGTCCAACCGAGTACGAGACTTCTCCTATACTGAGCTGGCCATGGCTGCAGAAGATTTCAGCGGGGCGGAAATTGAACAGACCATTTACGATGCCATGCACATGGCCTTTAATCAGGATCCACCCCGCGAGTTCACCCAAGAAGATATCCTGACCGCCATTCGCCAAACGGTTCCTCTAGCTGCCATCGCTCGTGACCAAATTCAAAGCTTGAAAGAATGGGCTGCCGAGTCAGGAGCACGTACCGCTTCCCAAGATCAAAAGTTGATTCAGGAGCTACGGACCATCGTCCAGAAGAGAGGGTTAGGCTACATTGAAGTTGATAGCCCCCCATCCTTTTCCTCTCCACCTCCTGCCTAAGCTGTTTTGGTCGGCTCGTTCCGAGTTGTGGCAGCTCCGTGGAAGTAGGCTTGCAAGCATTTTTTCCTGCAAGACGCGGAAAAACTCCGGTTGCCGCTCCGCTTGAATTTGCTGCCTGTGGATTAGCCCCTGTTAAATCCGTCCGGGGAAGCCGCCGATTGATCTGAGCTGCTCAGGTGGCCCCTTGTTGGATTAACTTCCGGCAGCTCCCAGGCAGGGCACTGGGATCGGATCCCGCACGTTAGCGTGCAGGACCGATGGTTTTGCACTTTTCGTATCCTTGACTACAGATTTTTTGGTAGGATTGATCGTGTAGAGGTACTGGTATGTAGAGCAGCCTTATGAGTGCAATCGCTGAAATGAGGGGGACAAGTCTCCTGGCCCGCCATCGCCAAAACATAGCAGCCTCCCTGGCCCGTCGTTTGGAAGCAGCTAGGGCGGCCAACAACACCCGCTTGATGGAGCTGCTGAAACAAGAAGAGCGGCAGCTGGCAGCCGAGTACGGCGGCAGGGATCCCTTCTCTTCAGCGCTCTTCAGAGGACTGCGCCACCTTTGGCAGAGCCTGAAGGCAGTCTTGGCGGCCTGCGATGAACTGCGGGTGCGGCAGTGGGTAGATGGCAGCGGCATGGTCTGGTGGTCTGTCCAAGACCCAATCACGGGAGAGCGCCTGTGTACCCATTCCGAGGGGGAGCTCATGGAGTGGATCGAGAAGCACCAGCGAGAGAATTAGTCTTCGCGGCTAGGACTTGCCTGAGCACCAATAGCCAGTGTTTCCCCTGGCGCTTCGTGCGTGTCCCAGTCTTTCCAGCTTGGGGAGGAAGGGAACAAAAAGTTTCACGGCTAGGCCGGGGCAATGGCCACCTGAGAATCCAAATTGATAGGATTACGAAGACTCATCATCTGCTTTAGGGGCCCTGGGATGGTTTGGCAATTGTTGACTTGGCCGGCCCAAAGTTTGCTTTGGCTAGCAGAGCAGATCCAAGAACGCGCCGAAGCACAGCTGGATAGCAAAGAAAACCTGCAAAAAGAACTTACGGCCCTGCAAATTCAGCTAGATTTGGGAGAAATTGACGAAGAAACCTACGCCCGCCGAGAAGAGGAGATTTTATTGGCTCTGGAAGCCTTAACCCAAGCAGAAGGAGAAGCCGAAGCATAGAGTTCTGCCGGTGGGCCTGGAAGGGATCCCTCAGCATTGCAGGGGGGCAGAACATGGGAGAATGAGCTTCTGTACACCCCCGTCTTTCCTACCCTGGGCTGTTTTCAATGACTGAATCCCATGAAACCTTGGTGCTCCGCGACGAGCAAAACCAGCCTCTCAAGTGCGAGATCCTGCGTCAGGTGGTCATCGACGAGCAGACCTATGCTCTGGTGACTCCCGTTGATGCTGTGATCAAAGTGCTGGTTTGGGAAGGGGAAGAAGAACCCAGCCAAGCGGTGAACGGCGATGCCAACATGGAAGGGATCCTGGACGAGCCGGATCCCGAAGAGCTACAGGCTACCCTGCCCACCATCCAGGCTGTCTTGGGGGAGTTGAACCTCACCTTGCAGCAAAATGGCTTCGACATCCTCACGGTTCAGGGGGAATTGCCCCCAGTCGAAGAGGAAGATGTGTTCGAGCTGGGCGAGAGCGAGGAAGATGCCCAGGAGTTTCAACTGCTAGCTACCTTTTTCTACCAAGAGAAGAAATACGGCATCTTTACCCCCCTCGATCCCGTTTTGCTCTACGCCGCTCTGCCTGACGAAGGGGATCCCTACCTGCTCACCCCCGATGAGCCGCCAGAGCTTTTTGATCAGCTCTATGCCCTGCTGCTGGATCTCGATGAGGAATGGGAAGACGGAGATGACGAAGAAGATGAAGACGAAGATTAGGCGGTCAACCCCTTCTGTTCTGCCGAGTTGGATACTCCTGCCCAGCCAGTCGCCTCGGCGGTGCGGAGCACCATAGGGATAGAGGTGGTGAAACTACCCGGTAAAACTTGCCCAGAGTTTTTCACCAGCCACTCCAGACCCGTCTCAACATCTGTCGGGGGCGTCGGATCTGCGGGCCAAGGGTCAGAATAAGCCAGCCTCAGACCAGCCGCCTGAGCATTGCGTAGCGAAGGAGCATGACTCTAGTCAATAATAAGCTCAACTATACTGAAAATAATGTATAATATGTTCAGTACGGATTACTACCAGTTGACCTTTCTGTTTACTTTCGAGTCTGCCAACATGGTAGCCAAAGCAAAGCAGAAAATTGGTAGTAAGACGACACGGAAACTGCGCTTTGGGTATTCTACTCAAAGCTTTGCGGGATACCGCCATTCTGTTTGGAAACAAACAGAATGCTATCGCTGCATAGTTGAACAGTGATGTTCAGCAGTGTTCAGCGTAAATGTATCAGCAACAGGGATGCAGCCGGTTGATTTAACCACCCTGCGCGCTGTGCTCGCCGATCTAACCCAGGCTAAGACAGGTCGGGATCCATTGTTGCCTGCCCGCGTGGAATGGATCCAACAGACCGATCTGTGGACGGTGGTCATTGGCTTGCGCACCCTCACTGCCCGCCCCTGCTTGCTGTTGTGCTGGCATCCTCAGGCGGCCCGTCTCCACCTCTGTCAGCCTCCTCCCAAAGAGCCGGATGGCTTTCAATTTAGCCAGTTCCTCCAACGGCACCTGAAGGGTTTGGCTCTGACGGAGCTGGCTCTGCTGGAGGATTGGGAACGGGTGATTGACTTGCGCTTTGCCCCTCGGCCCGGGGATCCCCCTCATCGCCATCTCTACCTAGAGGTGATGGGCAAGTACAGCAACGCCATTTTGGTGGACGAGGCGGGCATGATCTTGGCCAGTGGTCATGGGGTGAGCGAGCGCCAATCGCGGATCCGTCCGGTACAACCGGGCCTGCCCTATGAAGCCCCCCCGGCCCTAACCGACCCGATCCCGCAGCGATCCGAGCCCTTTTCCTGGTGGCAAGAGCGCGTCGCCCTGATCCCTGGCCCCATCGGCCAACGGCTGTTGCGCTGTTATCGCGGCCTCAGTCGGCATTTGGTGGAAGCGATGTGCCATCAGGCTGGGATCCCGCCGCAAACCTCCACCGATCACCTCTCTGCCCGCGATTGGCAGGCACTGTTTGCCAGGTGGCAAGACTGGTTAACCCGTCTGGAAACAGGCCAGTTTGACCCAGCTCCCACTCCCCAGGGATACACCGTTCTCGGCTGGGCAAGCGGTGCCGTTCCCGTTAGCGGGACGGAGTCCCTGCAACAACCTTCTCGACTCAATCTGCACCAACTTCTGGAAGGCTACTACCAGGCTCAGCTTAACCGCGAACAGTTTGAGCGAGAGCGCCACCGTCTGCTGCAAAGGGTATCCACCCTGCTGAAAAAGCTCTATCAGCGGCGAGAGCAATTTGAGGCAATGCTGGCCGACTCCACCCAAGCGGAAGCCTCCAAGCAGGCTGCCGACTTGTTGATGGCGCACCTCCACCTTTGGCGGCCAGGGCTGCACCACATCGAGCTGCCGGATTTTGCCAGCGGCCAGACGGTCAAGATCCCTCTCGACCCCGAAAAAAATGCCATTCTCAATGCCCAAGCCTACTACCGCAAGCACCGCAAACAAAAACGGGCCCAGGATGCCCTCCGACCTTTACAAGAGGCGCTCGGCCAAGAGATCCTCTACCTCGAGCAGGTGGAAGCCTCTCTACAGCAGCTGGAAACCTATCGGGATCCCCAAGACTTAACCACCCTCAAGGAAATTGAGACCGAGCTGATTGAACAGCGCTACTTGGAGAGTCCCACTCGCAACAGCGGGACAGAGTCTCTGCGGGCGAGCTCAAAACATGCCTCACCGGCAACCTTCAACCCCCACCGCTTTACCAGCCCCAGTGGCTTCTCCATTTGGGTGGGGCGCAACAACCTGCAAAATGATCAGCTCACCTTTCGCGTGGCTCAGGAACACGATTGGTGGTTTCATGCCCAAGAGATCCCCGGCAGTCATGTGCTGCTGCGCTTGCCCCCCGGCGCTGTGGCAGAAAGCGAAGATCTGCAGGCGGCTGCTGATTTGGCGGCCCATTTCAGCCGCGGTCGCCTCAGCGAACAGGTGCCGGTAGTCTACACTCGCCCGAAACTGGTGTTCAAACCCAAGGGATCCCCGCCCGGCATGGTCGTTTACAAACAGGAGCAGGTGCTTTGGGGGCGGCCCAGCCATGCGCAGCTGCTCATTGCGTCAGCCCTTGGGCCACACTGACGCAACTGGTTACTTTGTTTCTGGCCAAGTGGGCAGGTTCGAGGCATTCAAGGGAGAACTTCGAGGGAGTAAGCGGCGCTGCGGCCATAGCGGCTGGGGTCGTACATTTCTTCTGCCAAAGCAGGAGCCACCTGGAATTGGCCGGGGATCTCCGGACGGAAGAGATAGACAAACTCATGGCGACCCTGCTTGAGCTCGGTGCTGAAAAAGGCCACGCGGTCATCCCGATTCTCTTGGCGGGTCCAAAACCAGTCCCACCAGTAGTCTGGGGCCAAGCCGGTGAACTCTCGCGGATCCTGGGAGGTGATCTCGGCGCCGCTGGGCAGGGGATCCTCGACCACCACGTAGTGGCTGTCCCGCTCGGCTTCCACCGTCAACCGGGCCAGGAGGATTTCTCCGGCCCTTACTGTGTCGCCAGGGCGCAGCGGCTGCTCTCGGTAGCGGATCTCCCCGTTGGGTTGGAGCTGGGGCTGTAGGCGGAAGTAGCTGCGGCTCACCGCAAAGCCTTGGGCTTGAGAGGGCAGAGGGTTGGGGACGAAGGCTTCTCCCCTCAAGCTGTAGTAAAGGGGGCCGGGGCCGGACTTTTCCAGGCGCAGGCTGCTCAGGTTCCCCACTTCTGCGTCAGCCCAATCCAGCCCATAGCGGGGATCCGCAGGGCCGGCCTGCCAGCGACCGAGAAGGGATCCGGTTGTCCCATCCAACACCCGCACCTCGCCGGGGCCGGGAAGCTGCTGCTGCTGGGCCTGGTAGTAGGCAGATAGGCCGAGGAGAGCATCGGCGGTGGCTTTGGTGGTGCGCCAGCGGTTGTTTTGCCGCTGCTGGAGAAGGGCCTCGGCAATCTGGGCAGCCCGGTCATCCTGCAAGCGAACGGCCAATTGCAAAAGCGGGCCGGCCACCTCCATGTCGTCGTAGGTGGAGCGCTCTTGGGTCGCACGAGTTGGAGCAGCCGGGATAAACCAGCGCCCTTGGGGATCCTGTTGCCGCCGCTCCAGAACCTCATCCAGGGCTGCCTGGGCAAGATCCCTCTGGCCCAGTTGCAGGGCAGCCAGGCCATGGTAGGCCAGGCCAAAGGTGGAGAGCCGCTCCGGCGGCGGCAGGTCGGCAGTCACCAAGGCGGGATCCCAGAGGGCCAGGCTGTAGGCGACAAAAGCCTGTAGATCCGGGGAGAGGGCTTGGGGCTGGGCCAGTTGAGCGGCCAGATAGTCCTGAGCAGCCAGATAGTCCAAGGCCTGCCGCACCCGCCACTCTTTGAGGGCATAGCCAGCAGCTTGGGCAAGGTGATACCCCTGCAGGATGTATCCGGTCAGATAGGGGTTGCTCCGGTCATAGGCCCACCAGCCCCAGCCCCCATCGAAGTTCTGGGATCCCTCCAGTCGCTGCAAGCCGGATCGAAGCACTCGAGGCAGCCGCTCCAGGGTTTGAGAGCGCAGGTTCAAGCCCAACTGCTCGCTGACTTGGGTGACGGCTAGGGCGGGCAAGAAGCGACTCAGGGTTTGCTCGGTGCAGCCGTAGGGGAACTTCACCAGGTAATCCAGCGGCCCCAGCAGGGTTGCTGCCGGGCTAGCGGCCAGTTCCAGGTGAAGCTGCCGGGATCCCGGCACCCAGGTGGCGGGCCAATCCAGCGGCAACTCCAGACTGCCAGACTCCCCTTCACGCAAGCCAGACGGGGTTCCCAGTTGGCCCACTTGGGAGAAGCGATGCGCCGCCCCAAAGGGCTGGCTGGGGATCCGCAGTTGCAACGCATCTTTCAGCCCATTCCCTTCCGCCCAGACCCGCAGAGAGGTATCTCCGGCCCCCAGAACCTGGAGAGGCCATTCCACCCGCCCTGCTCCTTGGGCCGGCACGGTGAGGCGTTGTCGTTCCGGGCCTTGCAATTTCAAGATCCCACCGGCAGGAACAGGAACTTCCAGCCGCACCTCCACCGCTTGGGCTTGACCCGTGCGGTTTTGCACAATGGCCGCCAAGGTGAGCTGATCCCCCACCCGGAAAAAGCGGGGAGCGGCCAAGCGCACCAACAGGTCTTTGCTAACCGAGACTGTGGCAAGAGCGGATCCCACCTGGGTGTCGGCAGTGGCGGCGCGGGCGGTCAAGCGCCAGGTGGTGAGGTTGTCGGGCCAGCGCACCTGCACCTGAGCCAGGCCATCGGCATCGGTGACCAGATCCGGAAACCAGGCGGCGGTATCGCGAAAGTCTTCCCGCACTTGGCCGGCCAGCTTGTCGGCACCGCCGGGATATTGCTGAGGGAAAGAGGTAGTGGTGGTAACTTGGTTGTACTGGCGCCCATAGAAGAAGCGGCGAATATCCGGGGTGAAGTCGGGTCGCAATAGGTAGAGGGCATTGTCTACAATCCCTAGGCCCACCTCGGCGCTCACCGGCTGCCCTTGGGCATCGCGGGTGCGGATTTGGATTTGGGCGGTCTCGCCCGGTCGATAGTTGGGCTTATCGGTCTGCAGCTCCACCTGCAAAAAGCGATCCAAGGGGGAGACCCGCAGCAGAGCCTCGCTTCGGTACAGCCGCCGCTCTGGGCCGATGGCAGTGGCAGTGACGTAGAGATTGGGACGATAGTCGCCGCGGATGGGCAGCCGCAGCGTGGCCGTATGCCCCTGGAGACGCAGCACCTGCACCTGGTGCAGCCGGGATCCCTCAATGCCCACCAGCACCGCCACATCCGGCAGCGGCGAGACTATCAGGATCTGGGCCTCTTCCCCCACCTGGTAGATCTGCCGATCCGCCACCACTTCCAGGCTGGGCAGGGATCCCCAACTTTGTAGGGGGCTGCCCGGCTCCACCACCCAGAGATAGTCCACCTCCTGCACCCGTTCGCGCCAGCGGTGCGGAGCACTTTGACGGCGGGGATCCCATGCCGTCAACCGCACCCGGTAGTCTCCCGGCTCCAGGTCGGCGGGCAGGTGGAGGTCGAGGCTGCCTTCCCCGTTGACAATCTGAAAAGGCTGCCGCAGCAGGGTACCTTGCCGTTGGTAGGTGTTGCTCTTGGGATCCCAGCGCCAGCGCTCCAGGCTCAGCTCTCCGGTGGCGCTGACGGGGCGGCCATCGTAATCGCGGGCTTGCAGCCGGTAGGTGAGGGTATTCCCCGGAGCCGGCAGATGGCGGTTCACTTCCGCAAACAGAGCAAATTCGCCAGCCGTGACCCAGGCCCGCGCCGATCCTGTTACCGTCCGGCGGCTGATATCGGTCACCTCCACCTCGATGCGCAGTTGCTGCACCTCTTGGGGGCCCCAGTAGCTGTCTTCTTCCCAGTCCAGATCGGCCAACAGGCGGGGTAGGTGAAAGACGGCACGCCCCTGGGCATCCGTCACCCCTTCTCCTTCCGCCACCAACTGGCCGTAGCCGCCGTAGTAGCCCTGCTCCTCTCCCAGGTCGTCGGCGAAATAGTCTTCCTCGGCAGAACGGGGCAACAGCCCATAGCGCAGGCTCCAGTCGGGGCTGCTGTAAACTCGGTAGCGGAGCTGGGCAGCGGCCACCGGCGCGCCGAAAAGATACTCGGCCTCCACCTGCACCTTCAGGGATCCCCCCCGCACCAGCCAAGGTCGGTCGGGCACCACCGCCACCTCAAACTCCGGCTTGCGGTAGGCTTCCACCTGAAAAGAGGTGTATTCGCGGCTGGATCCCTGCGGCCCTGACACCTGCCACTCCAGGCCGTAGCTGCCCAGGGACGCTTCTTCTGGCAGTTGAAACTCCCCATGGACACTGCCAAAAGCATTGGTGGCCAGGGTTTGTTCGCTCAACACATCCCCGTTGGGGGCCGTAAGGGTCAGTTGCACTGCTTGTCCTGGGGGGGGCGGCGTGAGGCGGGTTTGCTCTCGCACCAGGGCGCGGAAATAGACGGTTTGGCCAGGGCGGTAGAGGGGACGATCGGTGTAGGCGTAGATCCGGTGGGGCTGGTTCCAGCCATAGGCATAGCTGCGGGACAAAGCCTGCAGGGTGTTGTCGGCACTGCGGCCATAGACCACCAGGGAAGAACCCTCTCTCGCCGGCAGGCCAAAGCGGGCCAGCCCCTCTGCATCGGTGGTGGCCGTCAGGGGATCCCCCCACTCCCCGAAAACTTGGATCTGGATCCCCGACAGGGGGCGCAGCTCCCGCAGGTGCACCGCCTGCACCACCAACTGGCTGGCATCCTGCTTCTGGATGAGGCCGAGATCGCTCACCAAAAACCAATGGTCGAAACGGGGCAAAGGTGCAGCCGTTTGCGCCAGCGGCTCCCGGCCCTCCGCCTCCACCCAATAGGCCCCCGGCGGCAGGATCCCCAGCTCCACAGTTTGGGCTGCCCACCCCTCTCCTGGCCGTCGCGGTACCGGCTGCTGCCAACTGCGCACAAGCTCCCGCCGCAGGGTGGGATACAGAGCCGGATCCAGGGAGCCATAGCCAGCATCCGCCAAATCCCGCAAGAGAGGGGATCCCTGCAGCTCTGTCAGGGAAAAGCGATAGAGGCTAAGCTGCACCGAGCCCAGGCTGGTGGCCCGCCACTGCAGCCGCGCCGGTTCTGCGGTCGTAAACACCTGGCTGGTGCTGTAGAGATGGAGGCCGGGGGGGACAAGCTGAGGGCGCAAGGTGGGGATCCGAACCGTTGCCCCCTCCCGCACCAGAACGGATCCCTGGCTGCCCACCGTTTCCAGGCCGGATCCCTGCACCGTCACCTGGTATTCCCCAACAGGCAATCGATCCAAGCGATATTCGCCATCTGCGGTCAAGCTGGCGCTGCGCGTGGCCGGGCCGGCGGCGATCACCCGGACGCTCTCCAGAGCTACCCCTGCCGGCAGCTCCACCCGTCCCGCCAGGGATCCCGTCGGCTGTTCGGAAAGCAGAACCGCCAGCCCTACCCCCAAAAACAGCACCAGGGCCGCTAACCATCGCCTCAGCATGGGATCCCTCTCCTTTGTTGCTCCTACCCTGTGCCCTGGCCGCCCTGGGGGTTCAAGGGTCAGCCCAATCCACTACTTCACCAGCTCGAACACGTTGAACATGGGCAGGTACATGGCCACGATAATGCAGCCCACCATACCGCCCAGGATCACGATCATCAACGGCTCCAGCAGGCTGGTGAGGGCGCGTACCGCCTCCTCCACCTCCAGCTCGTAGAAATCCGCCGTCTTCATCAGCATCGCGTCCAGCTCCCCTGTCTCTTCCCCCACGCTGATCATCTGAATGGCCATGACTGGGAAGACCTTGGCCTTGTCCAGAGCAGGGGCAATCTGCCCTCCCTCTGAGATGGATTGGCGGGCGGCGTCAATGGCGTTGGCCACCACCTGGTTGCCGGAAGTGTCGCGCACGATCTCCAGAGAAGTCAGCACCGGCACCCCAGAGCGGGTCAAGGCCCCAAACGTGCGGCAAAAACGGGCCACCGCCGACTTCTGAATCAGATCTCCAAAAATGGGGAGCTTGAGGGCCAGAGCGTCGATGGTTTCTTTGCCGGCGGGGGTGCGGTAAAAGCGCCGGAAAGCAAAATAGACGGCCCCTAGAAAGCCCACCAGCCCCAAGCTGTACTGGGGCGTGCGCAGGAACTTGCTGATGTTGATGAAAAACTGGGTAAAGGCGGGCAGCTCCCCACCCAAGTCGTTGTAGATGCTCTCAAACGTGGGCAAGATGAACAGCACCATGCCCAAGAAAATCAAGACAGCCAAGATCGTCACCACCACCGGGTAGGTCATGGCTGACTTGATCTGCTTCTGCAGGCGATCCATGTCCTCCAGCAGCTTGGCCAGGCGGTTGAGCACTTCGTCCAGCACGCCGCCCACCTCCCCCGCCTGCACCATGCTGCAGTAGAGGCCGTCGAAGGCGTCGGGATAAGGGCGGATGGAGTCGGAGAGGTTTTTCCCCGCCTCCACCTCCGCTCGGATAGCCCGCAGGTACTTTTTGAGTTTGGGGTTGCCGGTTTGCTCCTCCATGATGGTGAGAGAGCGCACCATCGACACGCCGGCGTTGATCAAGGCAGCAAATTGCCGGGAGAACACTGCCTTGTCGCGAATGTCGATGGATCCCAGCATTGAGAAATCGAAAGACGTATCCAAGGAGAAAAAGGGCTTTTCTTCCTGAATGTCCTCCTGTTTGGCGAAAATCCCATCTCGGCGCAGCCGTGCGCGGGCCTCGGTCAAGTTGTTGGCCACCACCGTCAGGCGTACCGGCTGACCGGCCTTTAACCCCCGAACCTTGTAGCGCGGCATGGCTGTACCCCCGGCTAGATCGCTCTAAATAACGAAATGGCTTTAAATGTTTCGCAGGTGCAAAAGAGAAGTCAGCCCAAACCTTGGGCCGATCAACGATCTCTCAGCTAGAGCTTAGCCACAAATTGAGGCAGCGGCTAGAGATCGGCAATGAACCCTCACCCCGGGATCCCAGCACTGCCTGGTGGCAACGAGGTTTAGCGACGGGCGGCAACTGCTGGTGGCCGCTGTTGCTGGGCAGCCGCGGCTGGCGAGGGCCCGGTAACGTTGCCCAAAAGCCGTTGCAACTCCTCGGGGCGAGAGGTCTTAGACATGGCCGTATCGAAGTCGATCTTGCCCTGTAGGTAAAGGTTAGCCAGATCTTGCTCCAGCGTTTTCATGCCCTGCTTGCCCCCCGTCTGGATAGCCGAGTAGATCTGGGCAGTTTTGCCCTCCCGAATCAGGTTGGCAATGGCCGGCGTCACCACCATGATTTCCTGCACCAGCACCCGTCCAGGCTCTCCTGGCTTGGGATTGAGGCGGCGGGCCAGAGTTTGGGAGAAGACGGCCTTGAGGGAGTTGGAGAGCTGCACGCGAATCTGCTGCTGCTGCTCGGGCGGAAACACATCCACCAAGCGATCCACCGTCTGGGCGGCAGAACTGGTGTGTACCGTGGCAAAGCAGAGGTGGCCCGTCTCGGCGGCGGTAATGGCCAACTGGATGGTCTCCAGATCCCGCATCTCCCCGATCAGGATCACATCCGGATCCTCCCGCATCGCTGCCCGCAGGGCATTGGCAAAACTCTTGGTGTCTTCCCCCAGTTGCCGCTGGTGGATGATGCTGCGAATGGGGGTGTAGATATACTCAATGGGATCCTCGATGGTGAGGATGTGCTCGGCCCGTTCGCGGTTGATCATGTCGATCATGGAAGCCAGCGTAGTCGATTTGCCAGATCCCGTTGGGCCGGTTACCAGCACCAAGCCCCGCGGCAGGCGAGCTGCTTCCTTACACACATCCGGCAGGCCCAGCTTGTCGATGTTGGGGATCTCAGAAGCCAGGGCCCGCATGGCGCAAGCATAGGTGCCGCGATCGCGGTAGACGTTCACGCGGAAGCGCCCGATCCCGCGCACCCCATAGGAGCAGTCCAATTCCCAGTTTTGCTCCAGCTGCTTGCGCTGGTTGTTGTTCAGCATGCTGAAGATCAACCGCTGCACCTCCTCTGCCGAGAGAGGCTCATGCTCTGTCGGCTCAAGGTGACCATTGATGCGGAAGTAGGGGGGCAAACCCGCCGAGATATGAATGTCGGAACCGCCCTTTTGGACGATTGCTTCCATGAGGTCTTCGATCATCAGTTGGGGCATAGGGTTGGGTTCTCCAAAGGCGAGTAGAACTGTCTATCAAAAGAGCCGCCGGCCAAAGCCATGTGAGAAAGGCAACTGTATAGGACTGTTATAGTCGGCACCCCAACATCGTCAAGTGCCAAGCCGACTTCCTAAAACTTCGGGGTCAGGCAATAGGGGCAGTCCATCCAGTCCACATGCAAGGCCGCGCCACAGTTGCGGCAGGTGCTGAGAGCCTTGGCACGGGCCTTCAGCTCGCTTTCCAGACCCTTGTCGGTGAGGGTCACCCGATCCACCTCCTCCAGCGTGGTGAGGCCCTGCTTCACCAGCATCAAACTGTAGGCCAGCAGGGTTTTCATGCCACTTTCCACCGCCGCTTCTTTGATCACCTCCGTGGGGGCCTCTTTGTTGATCAAGTCCGCAAGGCGGTCGTTCATGCGCATGAACTCGTATACCCCTACCCGACCTTTGTAGCCCACACCCCCACACTTCTCGCAGATGGGCTTGCCGGTGGCCTTGCGCTGCTCCACTTCTTTGGGGGAGAGCTTGTTGGCTTTGTAGAAGGTGAGCTGCTCGCCGTCGCCACTGAGGGTAAGGCCATAGCGGGCCAGCTCCTCCGGCGTGGGGTGGTAGGGGATCCGACATTCGGTACACACTCGGCGCATCAAGCGCTGAGCCAGCACCCCCAGCAACGAGCTGGAGATCATAAATGGCTCGATCCCCATCTCCGTCAGACGGGCAATGGCGCCAGGGGCATCGTTGGTGTGCAGCGTGGTCAACACCAAGTGGCCCGTGAGGGAGGCTTCGATGGCGGTTTTGGCCGTCTCGTGGTCGCGGGTTTCCCCCACCAGGATGACATCCGGGTCTTGCCGCAAGAAGGCCCGCAGGATCATGGCAAAGTCCATGCCCTTTTCTCGGATCACCTGCACCTGAGTGATCCCCGGCAGCGAGTATTCAATGGGATCCTCGGCGGTGCTGATGTTGATGCCCGGGTCGTTCACCTCCGCCAGAGCTGAGTAGAGGGTGGTGGTTTTCCCGGATCCCGTTGGCCCGGTCACCAAGATTAGGCCAAAGGGTCGCCTGACAATCTCCTTGAAGCTTTCCAAGGTCTCTGGGTCGGTGATCAGCTTATCCAGCCCCAGTTGGGTGGCGGAGTTGTCCAGGATCCGCAGCACGATCTTCTCCCCGTAGCGGGAGGGCAGGGTGCTAACCCGGAAGTCTACCTTGCGTCCCTTGAAGACCCGCCGAATCCGCCCATCCTGGGGCAGGCGCCGCTCGGCAATATTCAGGTTGGAGATGATTTTAAAGCGGGCAGTGAGGGCGGGGACGATCTTCTTGGGAAAGTTTTCAAAAGCCTGCCGCAACACCCCATCTTTGCGGAAGCGGATGCGCAAGTATTCTTCTTGCGGCTCGATGTGGATGTCGGACGCCCCATCCTGCAGGGCTTTGATCAGGATCTGGTTGGCCAGTTTAATAATCGGGGCATCATCTGCCGATTTGAGCTGCTGCTCCAGGGATCCCTCGCTGGCCTCATCGGCAGCCACATCCTCAATAGCATCCAGATCGATTTCGGCAGTGTTGACCACCACCTCTTCTTCCTGTTGGGCAGCAGCCGCCTGTTGGGCAGCAGCCGCGTCGTTGATCCCCTTGATGGCCAGCAGCTCCGCCTGCGCATCCATGTAGCGGTTGATCAGGGTCTCGAAATCCCGCTGGGTGAAGACCCGCCGCTGCAGCTTCAGCCCCTGGATGCGGAAGCGCCGTTGAATGTCGTCCAGTGCCTGCAGGTTGTCTGGCTTGACCATCGCCACCGTCACTTGGTTATCCTGGCGGCGAATGGGCAAGAACTTGTAGCGGTTGCAGATGTCGAGGGGCAAGATCGAGTCGATCAGCCCAATCATCTCGGAGATCTCCACTGGCTCCAGGTCGACATCCAGGGAGGGGATCCCGTAGATGATTTTCAGTTCAAAGAGCTGCTGCCGTTTGTAAGCCCGCTCCAGGTCAGGGGTGATCTCTTTGCCCACGATATCCTTGACCACCAGAGCCAGGGCCTTGCTGTTGCCCTCTCGATCCGCTTTGAGGGCGTTTTGGATGTCCTGGATTTGCTTATCATCGGCAAAGCCCAGCTCCTTTAACTTGCGGCCAAAGGGGGTAATGCTGACGTTGGCGATGGCCAGAGCTTTGCTGGCAGCGCCGGCGCGGCGCGAGGTAAAGGGAGGGGAAGGAAGATCGCTCATGCTGGCGGGTCACCCACAATGCCTCTATTTCACTGCACTTGGCTGCTAAGGGTCAACGGTAAAGATACATAAGTCTGGACTTCCCAGAGGCCGCCAATCCTGAGCTTACTATGCCCCAACTCGGCTCAAATCTCGCATTCCTATCCACCTCACCCCCTAAGTCTCGCAGACCAGCGCTTGCGACCGCTGGGTCAAGTAAAGATTTTCGCCGTAATCGACAGGGCAGTCGATGAGGGTGGGCACCGGCTGCTCGAGGGCCTGCTTCAGGATGGGGATCAGCTCGGCAGCCTTTTCGACGCGGTAGCCCTTGAGGCCCATGCTCTCCGCCAGCTTAACGAAGTCTGGATTGCCGAACTTGACGAAAGCAGCCTCGCCATACTGGTTGTGTTGCTTCCACTCGATCAGCCCATAGCCGCCATCGTTGAAGATGAGGGTGACAAAGGGAGTGCCCACCCTGAGGGCAGTTTCCAGCTCTTGGCAGTTCATCATGAACCCTCCATCTCCGGTTACGGCCACGATGCGCCGGTCGGGATGCACCAATTTGGCGGCCAAGGCCCCCGGAATGGCGATGCCCATGGCGGCAAAGCCGTTGGAGATGAGACAGGTGTTGGGTTTGTCACAGTGGTAGAGGCGGGCCATCCACATCTTGTGGGCGCCGACATCGGAGATGACGATGTCTTCCGGTTGCAGGACTTGGCGCAGGTCGTAGATCAGCTTTTGGGGCTTGATCGGGTAGCTCTGATCCTGGGCATAGCAGGTGTACTCGCGGACGATGTTCTGCCGCAGGCTGAGGCCATAGGGATCCGGCTTGCCCGTGCGATCGCAGCGGCGCAGGATCTCCATCAGGGAGTCGGAAATGTCTCCCACCACCTCTACTTGCGGGATGTAGCTGCTGTCGATTTCAGCCGGCAGGGCAGCGATGTGAACGATGGGGATGGTGCCGTCGGGGTTCCATTTCTTGGGAGAGTACTCGATGAGGTCGTAGCCGACGGCGATCAACAGATCGGTGCGGTCGAAACCACAACTGACCAGATCCCGCTGCTGTAGGCCAACGGCCCACAAGGACAAGGGGTGGGTGTAGGGGATCACTCCTTTGCCCATGAAGGTGTTGACCACGGGGATGTTCAAGCGGGTGGCAAATTCCGTGAGGGCGCTGCTGGCTTGGGCGCGAATGGCCCCATTGCCGGCCAAAATCAAGGGGTTGCGGGCGCGGGAGATCAGGGACGCCGCTTCGTTCAGGCTTTGATAGGAGGCGTAGGTTTTGTCCAGGCGATCTCTCCTCAAGGGAGTGCCGCTGGCTTCCATGGCGGCGATGTTTTCCGGCAAGTCGATGTGGACGGCCCCGGGCTTCTCGGTTTGGGCCAATTTGAAAGCCTTGCGCACGATCTCCGGGGTGATGCTGGGGCGCACGATCTGGGCATTCCACTTGGTGACGGGGGCAAACATGGCCACCAAATCCAGGTATTGATGGGATTCGATGTGCATGCGGTCGGTGCCCACTTGGCCGGTGATGGCCACTAGGGGTGCTCCATCCAGGTTGGCATCGGCAACTCCGGTCATCAGGTTGGTGGCGCCCGGCCCCAAGGTGGAGAGACACACCCCCGCTCTGCCCGTCAGCCGGCCATAGACATCGGCCATGAAGGCGGCCCCCTGTTCGTGGCGGGTGGTGATAAAGCGAATTGAGGAGCGGCGCAGGGCTTGCAGGACTTCCAGGTTTTCTTCGCCAGGAACGCCGAAGATGTACTGCACCCCCTCATTTTCCAGGCAGCGAACCAGCAGTTCGGCGGTATTCATGGTGGCAAGGGTATGGAGAACGGTGGATCTGGATCCCACCATAGACGGCGGACGGGGCAAGGGATAACTTGTTTTCTGGGCTTGGGGACGGGGGCAGGCTGGGCTGGGAACCAAGCTAAGCTCAAAGGGGCGGCCCAGGCCCAATTGCCCCTCCAAGCTTCCTCTTCTGGAGATGCCCATGCGGCTCTACGTCGAACCTTTCACCGTTCACAAGCGCTACGCCTTGACCATCAGCCGAGGTACCCACAGCGATACAACCCTGGCTTGGGTGCGAATTGAGGAGGAGGGAGTTGAAGGGTGGGGAGAGGCTTGCCCTTTTTCGGTGAGCGACGATTGCCAGCAGTCTCTGGACGACATCCTGATGGGCTTGGACGTGGCCAAAGGGATCCTGCGCCGCCATTCCCCCTGGGAGCGACAGCCAATCGAGGCAGAACTGCTGCGGGCCGGGATCCCTTCGGCAGCGCGGGCAGCGGTGGATATGGCCCTGCACGATTGGATGGGCAAACGGCTGGGGAGGCCCCTGTGGCAGTTGTGGGGGCTGGATCGCTCCCGCATTCCGCCCACGACGATGACGATCGGCATCTCCACCCCGCAGGCGGCCCGCCAGCGCGCCTTGGCCTGGATGGAACAGACCCAAGCGCGGGCCTTTAAGATCAAGCTGGGCAGCGGCTCAGGACTGATGGCGGATCAGAACATGCTGATTGCTGTACAAGAGGTGATCCCGCTGGGATCCCTGATTACAGTGGATGCCAACGGCGCTTGGACGGTGGAGCAAACCCTGAGCATGAGCAACTGGCTGGCGGGGCAAGGGGTGAGCTACCTGGAGCAGCCTTTGGAGAGGGGGCAGGAAGCGAAGCTGATCACCCTCTGGCACGAGTCGAAGCTGCCCATTTTTGTGGATGAGAGCTGTATGGACAGCCGCGATATCCCCCCTCTGGTGGATCGCGTCCACGGGATCAACATTAAGCTGATGAAATGCGGAGGCCTCAGCGAAGCCTGGCGCATGATCCACACCGCCAAAGCCCACGGCCTACAGGTGATGTTGGGCTGCTACAGCAACACAGCCCTGGGGAATACAGCGGCAGCCCACTTGGCTCCCCTGGTGGATTACCTGGACTTGGATAGCCACCTCAACCTCACCGACGATCCCTTCGCCGGGGCCATCCTGCAGGACGGCTGCCTGCTCCCCACCGACCGACCGGGCTTGGGGGTAGAGCTGCGGGAGGAATAATGGGAAGGCCGGAATCCCTGTCCAGCGAAAGTCGCGTGGCCATCCTGCTCCACGGGGGATTGCTGGGGGAGCATGGGAAAACGGGGCTGGGGCTGCTGCGCTACGGCTCCTTCCCGGTGGTGGCGGTGATCGACCGGGAGCAGGCGGGGGGATCCCTGGCCCATCTGACCGGAATTGCCAAAGACATTCCCATCGTGGCCTCGGTGGAGGAGGCGCTGGCCCACCGGCCTGAAGTTCTGGTGATTGGGATTGCCCCTTCAGGGGGGCAGTTGCCGCCAGCCTGGCGGGAGGAGTTGGGCCTGGCCCTGCGAGCTGGCCTATCTCTGGTGAATGGGCTGCACACGCCTTTGGCCGAGGATCCCCAGTTTCGGCAGTGGTTGCAGCCGGGGGCCTGGATCTGGGATATTCGCCGCGAGCCCCCCAACCTGTCGGTGGGGAAAGCCCTGGCCCGCACCTTGCCCTGTAAACGGGTGTTGACGGTGGGCACCGACATGAGCGTGGGCAAAATGTCCACCAGCCTAGAGCTGCACCGGGCCAGCCTGAGACGGGGCCTGCGCTCCCGCTTTTTGGCCACCGGGCAAACTGGGATCCTGATCGGCGGCGAGGGGATCCCTTTGGATGCGGTGCGAGTGGACTATGCCAGTGGGGCGGTGGAGCAACTGATCTTACGCTATGGCTCTGACCACGACATTCTGCACCTGGAAGGTCAGGGATCCCTGCTCAACCCCGCCTCTACGGCCACCTTGCCTCTGTTGCGTGGATCCCAGCCCACCCACCTTATCCTGGTACACCGCGCCGGCCAGACCCACATCAAGGGGATAGACTACGTGCCCATCCCGCCCTTACCCAAGGTGATTGAGCTGTATGAACAGGTGGCGGCAGCTGCCGGGGCTTTTGCCCCCGCGCCCGTGGTGGGGGTTGCCCTCAATACCTTCGGCTGGGAGGAAGAAGCAGCCCTAGAGCAGATCCGCCGGGTGGAAGCCGAGACCGGACGGCCCTGTACGGATGTGGTGCGTTTTGGGGCGGATCCCTTGTTGGAGGCAATTCTGGCGGCAGGATAACT
Source organism: Thermostichus sp. MS-CIW-30 (assembly GCF_054058015.1). Lineage (NCBI taxonomy): Bacteria > Bacillati > Cyanobacteriota > Cyanophyceae > Thermostichales > Thermostichaceae > Thermostichus > Thermostichus sp. MS-CIW-30. The sequence goes on along the minus strand of NZ_JBSRZW010000012.1, from coordinate 59,421 downwards.
CAGTTTGCAGACAGCGGATCCACTCCCATTGTCCATCTGGGAAAAACTCATCATCTTCAACAGGTGAGCGATTCAGATGGTTCCCGGTGCCGTTGTCTTCTCTGAGATGCGATCTCTTCAGCCAGGTATTCTCGATCCAAGTCGCTCCCATTAGCCGGGGGCCAGGAACTGGGCTTGCTCCGTGTTCAGAGAAGAGCATGACTCTAGTCAATAATAAGCTCAACTATACTGAAAATAATGTATAATATGTTCAGTACGGATTACTACCAGTTGATCTTTCTGTTTACTTTCGAGTCTGCCAACATGGTAGCCAAAGCAAAGCAGAAAATTGGTAGTAAGACGACACGGAAACTGCGCTTTGGGTATTCTACTCAAAGCTTTGCGGGATACCGCCATTCTGTTTGGAAACAAACAGAATGCTATCGCTGCATAGTTGAACAGTGATGTTCAGCAGTGTTCAGCGTAAATGTATCAGGCCTTCAATCTTCGGAAAGTAAGCCGATGGGTACACCTGCACAGCCAAGATGGGATCCTAGATTCACAGTCTTCCCCAGAACTCCAGATGACAACTCCCCCCGAAAAGCCTGATCCCAAAATGAAATCGGGATCCCTGCCCTCTGCCCTGCGATCCGGGCTGAACATTGCCCTGTTCCTATTCTTGGTGGTGCTGGTTTCCTACTTGGGTCTTAACTTCGTGCTGGCCTTGGTGGACAAGCTCAGGTGACCACTCCGTAAACCGATCCCCCGGCGTCACCCCGTTGCTGCCGGCCCAGATTTGCCGATAGCCCTTTGTCGCCAAGGGCAGGAAAGATACACTGGATTTACAGGACTTAACACCTTCTCTCAGTTGCCCCCTTGCCACCATGAGCCCCCTCTTTTGGTTGAGGCTGCCCTCTTTCTCCTGGCCTTCGCCGGGATCCCTTAAGCTTTATTCCAGATCCTACTCTGGATCTCAACCAGGGCCGACCCTAGCCCGCCGGGATCCTTCCTGGAAGCGTTGGCTGCGCTATCTTTATCTGCGCCTGTTGCGGCTGCAATCGTCGCCAAAAGAAATTGCCCGTGGCTTGGCGGTAGGGGTTTTTGCCGGCTGTTTCCCCATCTTCGGCTTTCAAACGTTGGCCGCTCTGGTGTTGGCTGTTCCGTTTCGGGGCAACAAGCTGGCGGCGGTGGCAGGGACCTGGGTGAGTAACCCCTTCACCTATGTGCCCATCTATGCATTCAACTACCAGGTGGGAGAATGGCTACTGGGATCCCGAACTGTCCTTCCCACCACAGAGCTGGTGGCGGCCACCTGGCAAAACTGGATGCAGTGGGGCTTGGAGATGTCGGGCACGCTGTTTGTCGGCTGTGCGTTTGTCGGTTTTTGGGGATCCCTCGTCAGCTATTTTCTGGGGCTGTGGTTGGTGCAGCGGATTCGTCGGCGGCAGAAAATGGCCGGCAGGGGTCTGTGAATGGGCGCAAGGCGATTCAGAATCCCAACTGAGAACCCAATCCTGGACAGTCTGCAGGTGCAGAGATCCATCCGTTTTCACAGAGCTTTTCACAGATAAGGTCTCATGATGGAAGACATGCGAGCGTTGTTGACAGACCTCAGCCGTCGCTCCCAGCGATGGGGGGAGCAGTTGGGATCCGCTTTGCAGACGCTCACGCAAGCCCCTCAGCCCATTGTGTTGCTCTCTTCGCGGGAACTGGAGAAAATGCGGCGGGCTTGTCGCCTGGCGGCAGATCTGCTCAAGCACTTGGAGCCGATGGTGCAGCCAGGGGTCACCACCCAAGAGCTCAACGACGAGGCCGAGCGATGGACGCGGGCGCATGGGGCCAGAAGCGCCCCTTTGGGCTACCATGGCTTTCCCAAGTCCATCTGCACCAGCGTCAACCACGTGGTTTGCCACGGCATTCCCAGCCCCAAGCAGATCCTGCGAGAAGGCGACATCATCAACATCGATGTCACCCCGGTTTTGGATGGCTACCATGGCGATACGTCCAAAACCTTCTTTGTCGGACAGCCTTCTGAGCGGGCGCGGCGCCTGGTGGAGGTGACCGAAGAATGTCTGCGGCGGGGCATTGCTGCCGTCAAGCCGGGGGGGAGAGTCGGCGACATTGGCGCTGCCATTCAAGAATACGCCGAGGCCCAGGGCTACAGCGTGGTGCGCGATTTTGTCGGGCATGGGGTGGGACGGCAATTCCACACGGCCCCCCAGATCCCCCACTACGGCGAACGGGGAAAAGGGGAGAAACTCCGCCCCGGCATGGTGTTCACCATCGAGCCGATGATCAACGAGGGCACCTGGGAGGTGAAGGTGCTCTCCGACGGGTGGACGGCGGTCACTTTGGATGGCAAGCTCTCGGCGCAATTTGAACATACGGTCGCCGTTACCGAAACCGGTGTAGAGATCTTGACCCTGCCTTCCCAAAGCCCCTGAGCCGATCATGAACAGCGCCCCCGCTCTCCGCCTGCGCCTCTCCTCCGAGAACCTGCTGCTGCTGCTGGCGGCGGCAGTGGGGTTGGGCACGGGGCTGTTGGTGGTTGGATTTCGCTACTTGATTGGCTGGTGGCGCTATCTGCTGCAGGACACCCTCGTCGATGGCCTCGGCAGGGCTGTAGAACACTATGGCCTGTGGCTGCTGGGATCCTGGCCGCTGGCTTTGGCGCCGGTGTTGGGGGGCCTGCTGATCGGCGCTTTGGGGGCAGTTGTGCCCTTTCCCAACTTGAGCCTCTCCGGCTTGGTGAGTCCTGCTCGTCCTTTGGCACTTCAGCCCTGGTGGATCCCGCTCAAGCTCTTGGCGGCTGCCATCTCGTTGGGTGCGGGAGCTTCCCTTGGCCCTGAGGCTCCCAGTGTGGAAAGTGGCGCTTTGCTGGGATCCCTGCTGGGGCAAAACCTACGCCTCTCGCGGGAGCGGGTGCAACTGTTGATGGCTGCGGGAGCAGCGGCTGGCCTGGCGGCAGGGTTTAACGCGCCCATTGCCGGGGTGTTTTTGGCGCTGGAGCTGGCTTTGGCCCGCACCTTCACCACTTCTGCTGTCAGTGTGGTGGTGTTGGCGGCGGTGGTCTCCGCCTTGATCGCCCAGGTGGGGTTGGGGGCACAACCCGCTTTTCTTTTGCCCACCATCACCCAGCCGGCTTTTGTCTTGCCGGACTACGAGATCCACAGCTTGCTGGAGGTACCTCTGTATCTCGGCTTGGGCTTTTTGGCCAGCCTGGTTTCTATGGCCTTCAGCTACACCCTGGAGTGGGGCAAGCACCTGTTCAACAGTGGCCCCCTGGCGGCTTGGCCGGCTTGGAGCAAGCCCATTTTGGGGGGCGGGATCCTGGGCTGCGCGGGCTTGGGGATCCCATTGGCGTTGGGGGTGGGCTATGAAACCATTGAGTCGATTCTGCAGGCCGTTCCCTTTTCTCTTGGCCATCTGGGCCTGCTCCTATTGGGCAAGCTGTTGCTGAGCGCTTTGAGCCTGGGCAGCGGCTTTGTGGGGGGAACCTTTGCCCCGGCTTTGTTCATGGGGGCAGTGCTGGGGGCAGGCTACGGTCAGGTGCTATCTCAAGCTTTGCCCTTGATTGCCTTGTCTCCCCCTGCTGCCTACGCCATGGTGGGCATGGCGGCGGTGTTGGCGGCCAGCGTGCGGGCTCCGCTAACGGCCATCTTGCTGCTGTTTGAGATGACGCGGGACTATCACATTGCGCTGCCGGTGATGGCGGCAGTGGGTTTGAGCATCTGGCTGACGGAGCAGTTGCATTCGCCGGCCATCTACCCTTCCGCCCGTCGCTATCGCCACGCAACGCTTGACGGAGTCCTTGGGCAGGAGCCTAGAGAGCTGACGGTGCAAGAGGTGATGGTGCCCCCATCTCTTTTGCTTCGGCAAGACACACCGCTGCGAGAAGCTCTGGAGAGTTTGCTGCAGCAAAAGTGCCATAGCGCGTTGGTGGTGGACGGACAGGAGCGGCTGCGGGGCATTCTCACCCTGGAAGATCTGGAGCGGGCCTTGGCCCATAAGGAGGCGGCGGAGTTGGCGGAGCTAACCGTACAGGAGGTCAGCCAATCTCCGGTTCTCACCACCTTCCCCGATGAGGCGGTAGCGGTGGCAGCCGAGCCGATGTACGAATACGATTTGCGCCAATTGCCAGTGGTCTCGCGGGAAGACCCGGAGCAGATCGTCGGCCTGTTGGATCGAGAGCGGGTGCTGCTCTCCCAAGAGATTCAATCGGTGCGGCAAGCCCTGGAGTTGGAAGTTCCCCCAGCAGAGAGAGACGCCGGCAGGAACGGACAAGAGGGGATCCCAGATGCTTCTACTGCGCCCGCAGAATAGAGCCCTGCTGTCGGGATCAACGCTGCCGCCCAGAGGGGCAGGTGGGACGCAGCGGGCAGCGGCCACATTCGGGCATACGGGCCTTGCAAATGCGCTTGCCCAGCCGGACAAAGTTGACGTGCAGGGAATAGGCTTTGCCTCTGGGGATCTGAGGGGAAAGCTGAGCAAAAGTGTCGTCGGGATGTTTGGCCCGCACCAAGCCCAGACGGTTGGCCACTCGATGCACGTGGGTATCCACCGGGCAGAGATCCCGACCCAGGCCGAACAACAACACACAGGTGGCGGTCTTCAGCCCCACCCCTTTTAACGAGAGCAGAAAGTCGAGGGCGCCGGCGTCGTCTAGCTCTCTTAGAAAGTCCAGACTCAGGGATCCCTGTCGTTCTTGAATGGCGGCCAGGATCTCCTGAATGCGGGCTGCCTTGAGGTGGGCTAAGCCGCCGGAGCGGATCACCTGGGCCAGATCTGCCGGGTCGGCGGCCAAGACCGCTTCCCAAGAGGGAAAGGTGGCTTTGAGGGCGCGGAAGGCACGGCTGCTGTTGGTGTCAGTGGTGTTCTGGGAAAGGATCGTGCCCACCAACTCGTCCAGGAGATCCGGGCGGGGGGAAAGGCCATCGGGAGCCCGCTGGGGGATCCCGAAGCACTGCTCTAGCCGCATCAACAGCGATTCCATCCTGTCAGCGGGCGGGAGTTCCGCCAGCAGGGTTGGGGACTCCGCCGCTTTGGCGGGCACAGGCGGGCGTTGGGAAAGGCTGTCCAATCTTGGCTGTACCACGGCTTAACGGGCAGAACTCTGGCGGATCTCCTGCAACAGGCGGGCAAGAACCTTGCTGGCATTGGGAGGAGCTGCGGCCTGCAAGCGAGCGGCCATTTGGGCAACCACCTGCGGCTGGGCCAACCAGGTCAACACCGTTTGCCGCAGCAAGTCCAGATTCTCTTCGGATTCTCGCATGACCACCCCCCCACCGCGCCCCACAAAGGCCAGAGCATTCTGATACTGATGATCCTCAGCGGCAAAGGGATAGGGGATCAAAATGGCTGGGGTGGCGGTGGTCAGCAACTCCGCCAGGCTCATGGCCCCGGCGCGGCTAATGGCAAAGTTGGCCCGCTGCAACAAGGCAGCTACATCTCGACGGAAAGGAAAGGGCCGGTAGCGGGGATGGCTGGGGATCCTGGCTTCCGGATCTTGAGCTTCGCTGCCGCCGGTCAAATGCACAATCCAGGCCCCCGCCTCCAACCAAGCTGGGGCACAGGTGGCCACCATGCGGTTGAGGCCCCGCGCCCCTTGGCTGCCCCCCATGACCACAATGAGGGGATCCCCGTCGGGAATGGGGAGGTCGGCAGGGAAAGGCTGGGGCGTGTAGAACTCGGCCCGCACTGGCGTACCCACCACTTGGGCAGCCACCCCTGGCAAATGCTCTGCCGTCTCCGCCATGCCCAGCGCCACCACCTGACAAAATCTCCCCAGCCAACGGGTCACTTTGCCCGGGATCCGATTGGACTCGTGCAGCAACACCGGTACCCCCAGCGAGCGGGCGGCCAAAATGGCCGGAGCGGCAATGTACCCACCGGTGGTCAGGACAATATCAAACCGTCCCGACATAAGGAGTCGGCGCACTTGCAGGGTGGCGCGGGCCAGTTGGGCCAAGGCCTGCAGCCTATGGAGAGGGGATCCCTGCCAGCCCGACATGACGACCCGGTGCAAGGGATACCGCTCCCGCACCAGCTTCCCTTCCATGCGATCCGGCACCCCCAGCCATTCAATCTGCCAGTCGGGCAACTGCTCGGCAACGGCCAAGGCCGGAAAAATGTGGCCACCAGTGCCACTGGCAGCAACCAGCAGCCGCGGGCGTGAAGCTGGATCCTTGGCGCGTATATCCACCCGTGTGCCGATTAGGGATCCCTAAGATCTGATCTAGATCTTCAGGAGTTGTTGGAGCTGACATAGCGCAAGAGGGTGCCCCGCTGCCCCAGAATAAACCCTTGCTCGGGGCCGAAAAACTCAATGCTGTAGAAGTTGGCGGGGATGTTGCTGAGTTTCTTGGCCTGTTCCCAGGTTTTGCCACCATCAGGGCTGTGGATCAGGGTAGCGCCACCCCCCACCACCCACAGGTCGTGGTCGTTCTGGTAGGCGGCATTGAGGTAGCCAAAGCTGAGGGCCCGCCCTGGACGCAGCGGTGACGACCACTGGCCGGAGGTGAAGTCATCGGTAAAGGCGATCTCCGCCCCTTGGTTCAATTTCCAAGCGCTGCCGTGGGGGCCAAAGCCCATGTTTTGAATGCGGCGGGAGCTTTCCCGCGGGTAGGGCTTCCAGGTGCGACTTTCAGGAGTGTACAGAAAGTAGAAGCTGCCCCGCGACGACACCGCCAGATATTCGCCTTCAGGGCCGCGGGCAATGTTTTTGATGGCCCCAATCGGCTCATCCACTTGGGCATGCCAGGTCTGACCGCCATCTTCGGTGCGGTAGATGGCCCCCACATTGGTCACCATTTCGGCGGCGCCAGGGCCCAGAGCCTGGATCAAGAGCGGCTCCCCTGGCAGTTGGTTGTTGAGGCGGATGGAAGTCCAGTCGGATCCCTCGTTCAGGGTGTGGAGGAGGATCTTCGGCTGCCCGGCCACCCAGCCTTCTGCCCCAGCAAAGCTAATGGAGGCCAGGTAGGCTTCCGGCTCCAGACCCGGCAGCTCCCGCACCTGCCAGTGCAAGCCCCCATCGCGGGATTCCAGCAGCGTTGCTTTGTCTCCCACCAACCAGCCATGGGAAGGGGTGGTGCCGGTGAAGGCAATGTCCAGCAGAATGTTCTGGGTGGGCACTTCCACCTGCTCCCAGGGCACCACCCGCATGTTGGGCATCCGCGCCGCCATTAGCAGCACCGAGACAGCAATCAGCAGCACCAGCCTCAGGGGTTTGAACATCTTGACCCTCACTCGACGAAATAAAAACTCATCAAAAATAAAAATCCCAGCGCCAGTCCCAAAAAGATCAGCAGGTTCTTTTGGGCAGGGGTCATCACGTTCACCCCCAGGCCGTAGCGCAAGTTCTCTTGAAAACCGGAAGGCTTGCCCTTGGCGCCCACTGCTTGGAACGAGCGCTTACCGGCTCGGCACACCGGACATTTCCAATCGGCTGGCAATTCCTCAAACGGTACGCCCGCCGGGATCCGATTGAGCTGATCCCCCTTAGCCGGTTCGTAAACATAGCCACAAGAACGACATTCGTAACGCTGCATCCGCAGGGGATCGCTGAGCTGCGCATCGGTTTCATCTTCCGGCAACTCAATGAGCTTCGGTGTCTGGGGAGAACGGGGTTGAGCACCGGGATCCGGTTGCGAGCCATTCATGGTCAGGGATCCATCTGCATCGTCGATCCTATTATGAGAGGAATTGTTACAAAAATCTACTCAGACCCTTTCTTGTTGCTCAGGGGGATCCCGCACCAGCCTGGGATGCCGACCTGAAGAGACTTATCCGGTGGACACAGGGATCCACCTGGGGGATCCTATGTTATGTTTTGGCTATCCTGCCCTCAGTGTTGTGCAAGCGGGTGCCTTTCATGACCACGCCCCCTCGCCGACCAGCCCTCAATCACGTGCTCATCGTCAAGGATCGTCATGGGCCAAAAGCCTACTGGTTGACGGCTGAGCTCTACTCCTTAGGCCGGGATCCACGCAACAGCATTCGCATCGACTCCCAGTACGCCTCTCGCTACCACGCCATTTTGGTTAAGACAGAGTCTCCCTCTTCTCCCGATGGGTTTACCTACCAAATCATTGACGGAGACATTCAGGGCACCCCCAGCACCAACGGCCTTTACGTGGGCGGGCAACGGGTGGAATTTCGGGATCTGGAGGACGGGGACGAAATTCAGTTTGGCAACGATGCCACCGCTACCTACTCGCTGCAGAACAAAGATCTGGATGAAATTCTGGCTACCTTTGAAAACACCCAGATCGTTGAGCTCTGAGAGGCTGCTTTCCCTGTTGAGTTTTGGCCTGTGGGGGATCCCCCTGTCCCCACGTGGGTTGAGGGGTTAACCGGCGCTTGGAGAGGGGATCCCGTCGCCGTATTTTCGGGATCGCTTGCTGGTAAACTGTGTCATACGAAAAAACAAAGCTGGGATCCCTGCTGTTTTATTGGGCTTTCTGCTTGCGGGATCCCTTCCTTCTGTTGTCTCTAAGGGAGGATCCATCTTGCGCCCCATCCTCATTGCCGGCAACTGGAAAATGCACAAGACTCAGGCTGAGGCTCGCGAGTTTCTGCGAGAGTTGGGCCTGGCTTTACGGTCATCGCCGTCAGGGTCAGCATCCCAGCGGCAGATCATCCTATGTGTGCCCTTTACAGACCTGGCGGTGGTGGCAGAGCAAAGCCGCGGATCCGACATAGCCGTGGGAGCACAAAACCTACATTGGGAGGATCAGGGAGCTTTTACCGGGGAAATTTCCGGCCCCATGCTGGCGGAATTGGGGGTGCGCTACGTCATCGTCGGCCACAGCGAACGGCGGCAGTACTTCGGCGAGACGGACGAAACCGTTAATTGGCGTTTGGCAGCTGCCCAGCGGCACGGGCTCACCCCCATCCTTTGTGTGGGAGAAAGCCAGCAGCAGCGGGAGCAAGGCTTGACTGAGTCTTGGATTGTGGGGCAGTTGGATCGCGCCTTGCAAGGGATCGATCTGGAGAACTTGGTGATTGCCTATGAGCCCATTTGGGCCATCGGCACCGGCCAGACTTGTGCAGCCCAAGAGGCCAACCGGGTCATCGGCTTGATCCGGCAACACTTGGGCAATGCCCAACTGCCCATTTTGTATGGCGGCTCGGTGAAGGCCGGCAACATCGATGAGCTGATGGCCCAGCCTGAGATTGACGGCGTATTGGTGGGAGGGGCCAGCCTAGACCCCCAAGAGTTTGCCCGCATCGTCCATTTTCAGGCCCTAGCCCCCGCCTAGGCCGCTAGCGGGATTGTCCCCACAGCAGGGCTACCGGGAAGGATTTTAAGACAACGCCCACCGGCAAGGTTTCGCCGGCAGGGATCCTTTCCTGGGTTAGCCCGTTCACCCAGTCCAGCCGCTTCCAGCGCGGCAGATGAATTTCGGTATCTGCCCAAACGGATTCTCCCAGAGGATCTTGGGTTTCGTCGATCAACTTTGTCAGGAAACGCGGCACCGCCGTGAGCAATACCTGCTTGCCGTGCTGACGGGCAAAAGCCACAATGTGGGCGGCATGGGATCCGCTGATTTGCAGAGGAATGTAGCTGCCCTCGAGAAACAATTGGGGCTGTTCCTGGCGGGCCTTGAGCACATGATGAATCAGAAACAGCTTAATGCGTCCGTCGCTGCGGTGTAGTAGCAAATCCGCAATGAGTTGGAGAGGATCCTGTTTAACCCGCCGTTGAATTTCTTCCAAATAGGCGAGGCGACGGGAAAAATCCACAGGCCGACGATTGTCGGGATCCACCATGCTCAAATCCCACAGTTCCGTGCCTTGGTAAATATCCGGGATCCCAGGGCTGGTGAGCTTGATCAGCGTCTGCGAGAGGGAATTAAAAATGCCAAAGTGGGCAACTTTCCGTTGGAAAGGCAAAAAGGACTCCAAAAAGGGGTTAGGACCTTGAAGGATCCGTTCGATAAAGGCGGTAGTGGCTTCTTCGTACTCGGTATCGGGGCGAAGCCAAGCGGTGTGAACTTTAGCTTCCCGCACTGCTTTGATGGCATAGTCTTTGACCCGCTGTACGAACTGGGGTACCTCTTCCGGTTGGAAGGGATAAGAGCCGAGCAATGTCTGGTAGAGCAAATACTCGTCATTGCGATCCGGCAGTTCTGAGCGCTTGGCTTGTTTGCTGCGGACTTTGTAGCCGAGGTTCAGTTCATGCCAAAGGTTGATGTGCTTTTCCCACTCGGCGGGGATTTCAGAAAGCACATTCAGCCGGGCCCGCACATCTTCGCCACGCTTGGTGTCGTGGGTGGCAGAAGCATTCATGGACAGAGGCCACCGAGCTGCCCGCTCTTGATTAAAGCGGTGAAACTCTTGCACCGAAAGGCCAAAGCGACAGGGATCCCCGCCGACTTCATTGAGAGATAAAAGGCGGTTGTACACATAAAAAGCAGTATCTTCTACCCCTTTGGCCATGAGAGGGCCGGCCAACTGCTGCAAGCGCATGGCAAAATGGATCTGCTCATTTTTCTCCTGGTCTGATAAATTGTCCAGAGACTCCAAGCAGAGAAAGCGCTGAATAAAATTCAGCTCATTCACCAAAACGGGCAGGTTCTCCTTGGCCTTCTCCACAGCTTGACGAACCACCTGTTGACCTTCTGGACTGAGGATCCCTTCGTGGATATAGACGCGGTAGACCGGAAAGCACACCAAAACTTCTACCAAAGCTCGACGTAAACTGTAGAGGGTAAAGTCATTGGCATAGCGATGGTGGCTGGTGATCTGTTTGAGCAAAAAAGCAAGGTTATCCATATCTCCTGACAGGTTGCGCTCGATGATCAGGCGTTTTTTATCTTCGATAACCTGCTCTGGGGAATGCCGTAGATTTGTGAAATTTTGATAGAGAGAGTCAAAAGCCTCCGCATTTTCTTCTTGACAAAAGATGCCGTTGAGCTTAGCCAAAAAATCGTAACCCGTTGTGCCCTGAACCGGCCAGCTTTGGGGCAGACTTTCATTGGCCTCTAGTATTTTCTCCACCACGATGTAAAGATTTGGGCAGCGTTCCCGCAGGCGATGGAGATACTCTTCGGGATTGAACAACCCATCGATATGATCGATGCGCAAACCACTAAAACGCCCCTGTTCTGCAAGCTTAAAGATAAGCTGATGGGTTTTGCGAAACACCTCGCGATCTTCCACCCGCAGTGAGATCAGCTCGTTAATGGTAAAGAAACGACGATAATTGATCTCCTCAGCACCCACCTTCCAGAAGGAAAGGCGAAAATTTTGCCGCGCCAGAAGACTATCCAGCAGGTCAAAGCTTGACGGATCCCCTGGCTTGCCGTTAAAAATGGCAATGTTCTCGTCAAAAAAGCTCTGGATAGGTTGGCTAGACGTGTAGAGTTCCCACAAAGAATGCTTGGCAAAGCTAATTTGATCGGTGCGCTCCAGGAGATCTTCCTTGCTAGGGATAAATTTCAGGCTGAAGAGGATCCCGAGCAACTTGACGTAGTCGGGATGGCTGCGTCCCAATTTTCGCCGCAGCTTGCTCAGGTTGTAGGTAAAAACATCGGCATAGGTGTCAATATTGAGGGGGAACCTCAAGTTGTAGTAGTTAATACTTAGGCCATCGGCATCATAACGAAGCTGGATTTGACCCGACTCCAAACATTTGTCGTAGAAATCTCCCAAGAAAGGGGCTAAGATTCTGCCTTTGATCCCCAGGTAAGAGTGATTCCAATTCACATCAAAGTAGTCAACAAAATCTGAGTTGGGGCCACTCTCCAGAACGTCCATAAGCATCTGGTTTTGGCCATCGTAGGCCATGTGATTGGGCACAATGTCCTGGATCCAGCCTATTCCCTGCTGATTGAGGGCTTCCCACAAGAGCTCAAACTTTTCGCTTCCCCCCAGTTCCTGGTTAATCTGCCTGGGATCCACCACGTCGTAGCCGTGGGTGCTGCCTTTGCGGGCTTGGAAGATGGGAGAGGCATACAAGTCACTGATGCCCAGCAACTTCAGGTAGGGAACAATCTGTCGTGCTGCGTCGAAGTCAAACCCAGCATGAAACTGAATGCGATAGGTGGAAGTCGGGATCCGCATGATGACCTTAGAACAATGACAAAGAAGCCGAGCTTGCCAACGGCATAGGGTCAAGAGAACAGATGTATCTAGGGTAGCGGCTAAGATCAAGGAGTCCTGCAGGGGAGAGGCGAGGTTAGTGAACTTGTCAAGGCCACAGAGGAGCGCTTCACCCCCGGTAAGGGGGCCGGCAAGGATGGCGAGGTGGGCAGGGATCCTGCTCGTGGGTGGGCTGATGGGGAGTTGGCGGAGTGAGGCAACCTGGGCAGAAAGCGAGTTTCGGGTGGGGAGTGAGCTGGTTTTGACCCTGCGCACCCCCGATGCCCCCGCTCGCCTCCGTCTGCTGAAGCAACGGTTGGAAGAGATTTTGCTACAGGCCAGCAGCCCTCAGGTGCAGGTCAGTCTGGATATCCCCAGTCCCAATCCCTCGACGACCGGCAGCGGGGATCCCCCAGCTCAAGCCGCTCGGATTCTTTTGAACCAGCAACTGCTGTTGGAGGTAACTCCAGCCGATGCAGAGGCTCATGCTGCTCCCCAACCGGCAGATCTGGCAAGGATCTGGGCGGATCGCCTGCAAACGGTGTTCAACCAGGAATCCAGTCGGCAGCAACTGTTTTTGGGATTGGGGCTGCCCCCGCACTTGACCTGGCAAGGGCGACTCTATCGCCGCGCTGAGCGTGCTGCCGCCGATACTGGGCGCTTTGTTACCGATGGCACTCGCATTCAAGATTATGTGGTCTATTGGGAGATCCCCTCTGGAGAAAACCCGTTTGATTTTAGTAAACTACCCGACCCTGACTACTTCGCAGTACAGAGCGGGCTTTTAGTAGCCCTGCAGTTGGCAAGCCAACCACGAGCCTCTGGGGTGGTTTACAGCACCCCCAATCGACCGTTACCAGTGCCTTAAACAACCGTTTCTGGTGTCCGCAGTACAATTATAACCATGGAGGCGGACTTTCCTCTCGACACTGATCCTACCGGTACAGCACGGGGCTCCTGCGATTTCTAGCTGACAAGCCGACCCTGCCGGATCCGCCGCCGGAGCAGCTATTTTTGTTGAATCGCCACCGCCAGTTTGTGCCCTACGAGTTGTAACCGAAGTCCTTTCTCCCTCTGTTGTCTATTGTCTCCCTCTGTTGTCTATTGTCTATGTCGTCCATTCAACGAGAACCTCGCATTCTGTTGGGCCTGCGGGCCGACCAATTTCGTCATCCCGTGGATCTGCAAGCCACCCGCTCTCTGCAGCAAGTGCCGGGGCTGGGCCTGCTGATTCAAAATTGGCTTGGCTCAACGGCAGGACAGATATTTTATCTGGATAACATCGCTTCCAGCATCCAAATTAACGAGCATCAGTTGCCGGAAATTCATCAGCTTTTGGTGCAGGCCTGTCGCATCTTGGATCTGGAGGTGCCCCAGCTCTACGTGCGGCAGAACCCCACGCCCAATGCTTACACCTTTGCCATGCAGGGGAAAAAGCCCTTCATTGTCTTGCACAGCTCTCTGCTGGATCTGTTGGAGCCGCCGGAAATTCAGGCCGTGATCGCTCATGAGTTGGGCCACTTGAAGTGCAATCACGGGGTCTACTTGACGATGGCCAACATTCTCATGCTCTCCACCAGCTTGCTCCCCTTCGGGGGGTTGTTTTATCAGGCGTTGCAGGATCAACTGATGCACTGGCTGCGGTGTGCCGAGTTTACCTGTGACCGGGCGGCGCTGTTGGTAGCCCAAGATGCCAAGACGGTGATCTCGGTGTTGATGAAATTGTGTGGGGGATCCCCGCAATTGGCCTCCAAGCTGAACGTGGACGCCTTTTTGGAGCAGGCCCGCACTTATGATGAGCTGGACGGGGATCTGTGGCAGATGGAGCTGAAGCAGATGCAAACGGTGGGGCGCACCCATCCGCTGCCGGTGCTGCGGGCCAGAGAAATCGAGCGTTGGTTCCGCAGCAACACCTATCAGCAGATCCTGGAGCTCCAGGGATTGGGCTCCGCACCGCGGACGTCAACGGCTGCTTCGTAAACTACCTGACTCCGACCGCTAAAGCAGTACAGAGCGGGCTTTTAGTAGCCCTGCAGTTGGCAAGCCAACCACGAGCCTCTGGGGTGGTTTACAGCACCCCCAATCGACCGTTACCAGTGCCTTAAACAACCGTTTCTGGTGTCCGCAGTACAATTATAACCATGGAGGCGGACTTTCCTCTCGACACTGATCCTACCGGTACAGCACGGGGCTCCTGCGATTTCTAGCTGAGTGCTCAAGATGGATCCCTCTCATGTGCCCCTGGGTTTGCCGCTCATCTTGGGGGAGGTGCTTTTCGACTGCTTCCCCACAGAGATTGTGCTGGGCGGAGCAGCTTTGAATGTGGCTTGGAACCTCAAGGGGCTGGGATCCGATCCCCTCTTGCTCAGCCGTGTTGGCCAAGACGAGGCCGCCAGAGAGCTGCTGGGGGCCTTGCGACGGCAGGGGCTGCGCCTGGAGGGTCTGCAGCAGGATTCTGTTCACCCCACCGGCAAAGTTCAGGTAACCCTGGATGAGCAAGGGATCCCCACCTTCGCCATCTTGCCCGACCAAGCCTACGACTACATCCAGTTGGATATCGGGGCTCTGCAAGCTCTCCAGCCCAGCCTGCTCTACCGGGGCAGCTTGGCAGCCCGCCGGGAGGCAGCCCATCGCCACTTTCAAGAGGGGATCCCCGCTTTGGGCTGTCCCGTGTTTCTGGATCTCAACCTGCGGGATCCCTGGTGGCATCCAGACGCCATCCAGGAGATGCTGCGCACCTGCACTTGGCTGAAGCTGAACCAGGCAGAGCTGGAGCAAGTGGCCCAACTGGAAGGGATCCCTCCTGGAGACCTGCTGGAGCAAGGACAGATCCTCCAGGCTCATCTGAACCTGAAAGGTCTATTTCTGACCTTGGGAGCGGCAGGCGCGCTGCTGATCACCCCTACTCAGATCCATCGGGCCGACCCAGTGCCCGCGCCTCAGCTGGTGGATACAGTGGGGGCGGGAGATGCATTTAGCGCCGTGGCCATCCTGGGGCTGTTGCGGGGATGGCCGGAGGCGATTCTGGTGCAACGAGCCGTGCAATTTGCGGCGGCCATCTGCGGGATCCCGGGGGGAGCGCCTGCGGATCCGGAGTTTTACCGGCCCTTCTGGCAGGCATGGGAGATCCAGGAGATCCAGAGGCCAAGGGTTCAATGAAACTGGCGCAGGTGAAACTGGGCGTAGCGCCCCCCTTTGCCCAGCAATTCTCGGTGATTTCCCTGCTCCAGCAATTGCCCCTGCTCCAAGACGAAAATGCGGTGGGCGGTGCGTACCGTCGAGAGGCGGTGGGCAATCACAAAAACGGTGCAGCGTTGCATCAGCCGTTGCAGCGCTTCCTGCACCAACGCTTCTGACTCGTTGTCCAAAGCAGAGGTGGCCTCGTCCAGGATCAAGATCTTGGGGTTGAGCAACACGGCGCGGGCAATGGCCAGCCGTTGCCGTTGTCCACCGGAGAGGGTGACCCCCCGTTCTCCCACGCGGGTGGCGTAGCCATCGGGCAAGCTCTCGATAAAGGTGTCGATGTTGGCCACCTGGGCCGCCTGGCGTACCGCTTCCAGGTCAAAATGCTCTTGTCCGTAGGCGATGTTGCTGGCAATGGTTCCCGAAAACAGGGTGATCTCCTGCGGCACAATACCGATCTGCCGGCGCAGGCTCTTGAGGGTGACGGTGCGGATGTCGATGCCGTCGATGCGGATGCAGCCCTGCTGGGGATCGTAAAAGCGGGGAATCAGGCTCACCAGGGTGGATTTGCCGGCGCCGGAGGATCCCACCAGGGCCACAATCTCGCCGGGAGACACCTGAAAGCTGATCTGTTTGAGCACCGGCTGATCCGGTTTGTAGGCAAAGGAAACTTGGTCGAACTCCACCCAACCCTGAATGGGAGGCATGGGGCGGGCCCCGGGCAGCTCCCGGATTTGGGAGCGGGTGTTTAGCAGCTCGAAAATCCGCTCCACCGAAGCCTCACCCTGTTTCAGCTCGCTGTAGTTGTTGGTGATGTGAACAATAGGGTCGATCAACATCGCAACACCGGCGATAAAGCCGAGAAACTGGCTGCCGGTCAGGTTGCCCTGGCTAATTTGCCAGCCGCCCACCCAAAACACCCCCAACACGCTCATGGCGTACAGAAAACCCACCACCGGGTCTTGAATGGCTTTCACCTGTTCGGTCTGAAACCGGGCCAGGCGGTTGCTTTCGGCAATGGCACTGAAGCGGCGAATTTCGTAGTCCTCAGCCGCAAAGGCGCGAGTGAGGCTGATGCCGGCAAACACCTCTGTCAAGAGGGCGGCCAAATCCGACATCTTCTCTTGGTTGAGGCGGGAGCGAAACAAAAGGCGATCCCCAAACCAACTGATCAAGGCTCCCATCAGGGGGGCGATCAGCAAGGTGGTCAAGGTGAGAATGCCGTTGAGATAGAACAGGTAGGCCACCACCGCCAAGATGGTGAGCACGCTGGGGATGAAGCGATGGAAAAATCGTTGCACCACCTCTCCCACCCGATCCAGATCCCCCGTAAGGCGATAGACCAGATCGCCGGTGCGGCTGCCGGAAAAATAGTCCACATCCAGTGCCTGCAGGTGGGCATAAATCTGTTGGCGCAATTCCAAAACCATTTGCAAGGAGGCCCTCGCCATCAGGGTGTCTTGGCCATACTGAAAAGCGCCGCGCACCAAGAAAAACACCACCCCAATCAAGGCCAGCATCCGCAATTGCCCCAGATCCCCGGCACCAATGGAGCGTGCCACCCACTCGATCAAGTAGGCGAGGGCGGGCATGGTTAGCACAAAGCCAAGGGTGCAGGTCAGCCCCAGCAACAACATCCACAGATGGGGCCGAATGAAGGGAATGAGACGGCGATAGCTACGACCCGGATGCACAAATCACAAACCAGAAGGGCCTGTAAACTACCCGACCCTGACTGCTTCGCAGTACAGGGCGGGCTTTCGGTAGCCCTGCAGTTGGCAAGCCAACCACGAACCTCTAGGCTGGTTTACAGCAGCCCCCAAAAGCGCAATCACATTCGCACCATTCAAATCCGCATCTCCTTCCCATCCACAGTGCCCACACTTGAACGACTTGCCACTGCGGTAGGACTTGCCCTGCTCAGGGTGGATGTGTAAGCACCGGTGACAGGTCTGCGACGTGTAAGCAGGCGGCACAGGAATCAGAGAAACCCCTGCAGCCCTCGCCTTGTATTCCAGAAATTGACGTAGTTGGTAGAACGCCCAACTGTTGGCCCTGCGCCGCTCGGCTTTGCTGCGCGGCTGTTGATTGACTCTTTTCCGGATCCCTGTCAGGTCTTCCAGGGCAATAGCGCTGTTTGTGGTCTTTGCCCTAGAGACAATAGCTTTGGAGATGCGATGATTGACCCACGCCTGAAAGCGCCTCTCCTTGCCAGACAGCCGTTGCAGCAGTTGACGGCATCTGCGCCGCGAACTGCGTGTGCCCTTACTGGCTTTGCGTTGGAGTGCCGCCCTCAATCGAGAGTAGTGGTCTCGGACTCGGTTCAACTGCTGTCCATTCCAGTTATCACCCTCTGACGTATGGGCAATATCTGTCCTTCCCAAGTCCACCCCCAGCACTCTACCCGTGCGTTGCGGTGGGGATGGCTCCGTTTCCACACAGATTTGAATAGAGTAGGAGCCGTCTTTACGCTTGACCAGAGTGGCAGATTTGGGATTGGAGCCCGCCAGCCGTTCTCTCTGGTAGCGGCCAATCGCCAGCTCAAAGCGCTCCCGACCCTCCACCGTGGTCAGCGACACCGTCCAGTCTTTCTCGCGGAACGAAAAGATACGAGCGTCGTAGGTAGCGAAGCCACCCTTGAACGCTTTGACGGGGCGGTTTTTCTGTTGGGCAACTTTACGGGCGCCGGCCAGCCGCCTGCAGACCTGCTGAGCCAAGTTACTGGACAAGCCAAACCGGGCTCGAATCTCGTAGTAGCAAAGGGATTGCAGCTTGACCGCGTTGACGATCTTCTCCGGCGTGTTCTGGTTGACCCAATTCAAGGCTTGGCCAAAAGCCTCCAAAGTCGCGTCCAATTTGGCGGCTTGCGACTGGGACGCCTTGAGCTTGCAGGATACGGTCAGGACTTGGGTCATGGTTCTATCATAACTTCCGCATTCCTCCCGACACTGACCCTACGGGTACAGTGCGGGGCTCCTGCGATTTCTAGCTGACCCAACCAGCTTACAGGATAGTGTTGCGGACTGCTGCCGGGATCCCTGAAACTGGCCGATAGAGTCGAAAGCCGCTGCGGCCATTTTCCTTGACCTGGTAGAGGGCCAAGTCGGCATGGTGCAAAAGGGTGGACACTTCTACGCCGTCTTGGGGGTAGAGGGCGACGCCAATGCTGCAGGTCACGGAAAGGGAATGGCCCTCGCAGGAGAAGGGAGTTTGAAAGGCATCGACAATCCGCTGAGCCAGACGCGCTGCCACTGTGGGGCTGCCAATTCGGGGCAGCAGCAGGGTAAACTCATCCCCTCCCCAGCGGGCGACGATATCTCCAGGGCGAACGCACTTGGTTAACCGTTCAGCTACCCCCTGCAACAGGGCATCGCCGACACCGTGGCCGAAGGTATCGTTGATGTCTTTGAAGTGATCCAAATCCACAAAGAAGAGGGCCAGAGATTCACTGTAGTATTGCTGCAGGGCCTGCTGCAGCCGCTCCCGAAAGGATTCGCGGTTCACCAAACCTGTCAGGGCATCATGATGAGCGCGAAACTCCATGTAGGCTAAGCTCTGCTTTTGGGCGGTGATGTCTTCGCAGATGCCTTCATAGCCGAGGATGTTTCCGGCTTTATCTTTAACCAAACGGGCCTTTTCTCGGACCCAGATGATCGAGCCATCCCGCCGCCGCAGCCGGTACTCAAAGCCGCGTACGGATCCCTGCTCCTGCAATAGCCGCACAAATTCCTCCCACTGGCTGGGATCCACATAGAGCTGCCGCTTGCCCGCCTCTTTCGCTTCGCGCATCAATTCTTCGGGGGAGCTGTAGCCGCAGATCTGGGCCAGCATCGGGTTGGCGGAGAGATACCGACCTGCCGCATCGGTGAAAAAAATGCCCTCTACCGCATTCTCGAAAAAATTGCGATAGCGCTCCTCAGCCTGGCGCAGCTCCTCTTCCACTTGCCGGCGCTCCGAGATCTCGAGGGCCAGAGACACCAAATCCGCCAGGGATCCGGCGAAGTTTTGCTCTTCTAAGGTCCAGTGGCGAGGGGAGCCAATGTGCTCGTGGCAGAGAACTCCCACCATCCGTCCTTCCAGTCGAATGGGGGCATCCAGCATCGAGACCACTCCCATTGCTGTCAGGTAGGAATTGCCGAACTCGGCGGTGCGGGGATCCGCCACCACTTGGTCGGCAGCAATGGTGCGCTCTTGCTCCAGGGCTTGAAAATAACGGGGATAGTCTTTGGCCCAGATCTCCGCCCCTTGAGTATGGGATCCCTCGGGGTTGTCTGGGGTGATCTCGAATTGATTGATGCAGCGAATGCTGGAGCGCTCCGACGTGTAGAGCCAGACCCCCACCCGTGCCACCCCCAGGGTATGGGCGGCTGTAGTACAAATCTGTTGCAGAGCAGCTTGTAAGTCTCCTTGGCTGAGGGCTTTGTGCCGGGTGAGCTCCATCAGAGCCCGGTTGTGCTCCAACAGTTGCTTTTGGCTGCGCTGTAGCTGCCACTCCACTTGCTTGCGTGCTGTGATGTCCTGACAGGAGCCGACAATTCGGCTGATTGGCTTGTTCTCCTCAACTACTGGAGAAAGGGTAACGATTAGAACACGGGTCGACTCTGGGTCGGGAGCGGCAGAGGCCGTTAGGCTCAGCTCAAAGCTCACTTGCCGGCCATGGCTGAGGCAGTGTTCGGTGTGCAGTTGAATCTGCGCAGCCAGAGAAGGCGGTAGACAACTCTGGAGCTCTTCTCCCTCGATAGGTCGAGAGGAGAGAAAAAACATCCTGCAAAAAGCCGGGTTACCCACCAAAAACCGACAGCGCGGTTGAGGTGAGCCTCTTTCTGGCTCCGGGGGCAGACACTCAAGGACAAACAACCCATCGCTGACGCTCTCGAACATGGTGCGCAGCACAGCCCGTCCCCGAGCCTGTACCGGGCGCCCACGGTACATGACCTGGGGATTCCACAGATCGGCCCGCGTCAGCGCATCATAAACGCTGCCAGCCTGGTCTGGCCCAGCAGTCCCCCTTTCAACCATAGGCTAGGAACACCCAGTAGACGCTCGGGCAACGGGGAGGGCAAGCCGAAAAAAACAGCTATGAATTCACGCTGTCTCTGCCATTCTACGGTCATCCTATGGAATTGTTGGGGGAGTTTGTGTGTCTCTCGATACAAAAGATCCCCGGGCTGGCACGGGCTTTTGGGTGCTCCGGAGGGGATATTCTTTGAAGCAACTCTTGAGGTTAATTAAAAGAATTATTAAAAAGCCTGTCCTGCCGACGTGAAGGGCTATGCGTCGCCGTTTTCAAGGTTAAACCGCTTCTGGCTCCCGAACTTGTTCTACCCGTACATCGACACGCTTGGGAAGGAACCAGGCCCCTATTAGTTAGAACTGCTCTCATTAGAAAGAACCTCAGCTAGCCCTGGAAAAGGGATCCCTGCCAGACCCAGGATGGCTAATTCCGCGGGCGTGGGATCCCCGATGCATCCAAGGCAAGAGAGGAAGACTGATGGATACAACTCCACCACTCAACCGAGTAACAGCATAGCTCTATTGAGATTAGCTTTCAATAGCGTGCCGGCAAAGTAGGGATCCTCTTTGATAAAGACTTGCATTAAGCTTGAGGAGTCTGGTAGAGTGCTTACCCAAGTAGCAATTGCTAAAGATTTGCAGTTAAGTCTTCTCAGGAGAACAAGCTGCGGAGTGGCAAGCATGGCATGGCAACAGGTTCAGGCGGGGGTGTGGTGTAGGCAGTTGGGGCAATTGGCGCCTCAGTGGTGGTTGGGCTGGAGTCTGGAGCAGGGCTTTCGGCTCTACCGCAAAGAAGTTTCCTCTGCTCTGCCTTCTCTCTCTGCTTTGAGGATTCGCTACCAAGAGCGAGATGGCTGGCTGGACGTGTTTCTGGGAGAAGCGGAGCAATGTAACCGACGACGGCGCAGCCTTTTGGATCCGGCAGCGCGGGTAGCCTTGCACTACATGCCGGAAGATTTAGCTCAGATTCAGTCCCTAAAGTGTCCTCACGAGCGCATTCCTCCGCAGCTTTGGCAGCGGCTAACCCAGCAGCCGGGTTGAGGACTGTTGAAGGTTAGAGGGCTATTTATTGTTTTTATTGTTTCAGATGGATCCAGTCCGCTGCGGCAACCGATCCTGCCTCTTCTCGCCTTTCCAGTTCTTCTGGAGAGCGGTAGCCTGTTTTTTTCTTCCTCTAGGCAGGCTTAAGCTGGAGAACGAAGAGTAGCGGCTGCAGCCATGACTGTTTCTAAGCACCAACCCAAGCAGCGCTCCCAGCAGCAGGTCGAGGGGCTGACTTCTCGCCGCCTTTTGAAGGGATCCATCATCGGCGCCGGCCAGGTAGGCATGGCCTGTGCCTACTCGATGGTAATCCAGAACACTCTGGATGAGCTGGTCCTTCACGACATCGACCGCAACAAGCTGGAAGGGGAAGTGATGGATCTGGTGCACGGGATCCCCTTTGTGGAGCCGACGCGGATACGGGCAGGGGAACTGGCTGATTGCGCCGGGTCAGATGTAGTGATTTTAACGGCAGGGGCCAAGCAGCGCCCTGGAGAAACCCGCTTGGATTTGGTGCAGCGCAACGTCGAGATCTTCAAAGGCTTGATCCCGGCCTTGATGGCGCATTGCCCTGACACACTCCTTTTGGTGGTGAGCAATCCCGTTGACATCATGACTTACGTTTCCCTGAAGTTGTCGGGGTTGCCGGCAGGGCAGGTGATCGGGTCGGGGACGGTTTTGGACACAGCCCGCTTTCGCTATCTTTTGGCGGAGCGCCTGGGGGTGGATCCGCGTAGCCTGCACGCCTACATCATCGGCGAACATGGAGATAGCGAGGTGGCCGTTTGGAGCAAGGTGAACATCGCCGGCACCCCGATTGGGGAACTCTCACCGGACTGGGATCCCGCCTATTTGGGGGATATCTTCGAGCAGGTGCGCAACGCTGCCTACGAGATCATCCGTCGCAAAGGGGCCACCAGCTACGCCATCGGGTTAGGGGTGACGCAAATTGTCCAAGCCCTGCTGCGGGATCAACACCGCGTTTTAACCGTGAGCAGCCTCACCCAAGGGGAGTACGATCTGCCAGAGGTCTGTCTCAGCTTGCCCAGAGTGGTCGGGCGGCAGGGGGTGGAACGCACGCTGGCCATGTCCCTCACCGAGAGCGAGCGCAAGCAGCTGCACCGCTCGGCCCAGATCTTGCGGCAAGTCATCGACAGCATCCGGTGGTAGCCTAGATCTCCTGGACTTTTGTCGCTCCCCTCCAAGCTGGGGGATCCCTTGGTCAGTGGGCGAGGGCCGCAGCTGGCGGCAGGAGGTGGTCTATGGAAGCAGAGGTGCAACAGGGGCAGCAATCGCCTGAGGGCCAACTGGAGAAGCGCCCCCCTTCTCCGCCTTGGGCCGGGATCCCCTTACAGAGGGGCCTCGGTCACCGGGTACGGCAGCACGTCAATCCCCTGCAGGCGCAGTATCAGCAGCCCACCCCCCCACCCCATTGGGAGCGGGTATACCGACGGCTGGGGCAGCCCTTTCATCTGGATATCGGCACAGGGAGCGGACGATTTCTGCTGCGCCTCGCTCAGGAGCAGCCCGACTGGAACTTCCTAGGGGTAGAGATTCGGCAGGCGCTGGTGGAGCGGGCCAATGCCTGGCGGGATGAGCTGGGGCTGGATAACGTCCATTTTCTGTTTGCCAACATCAATGTCTCTTTGCGGCATCTGTTTGCGCCGGGGGATCTCAGCCGGGTGACCATCCTATTTCCGGATCCCTGGTTCAAAAAGCGCCATCACAAACGGCGGATCGTCCAGCCCCAACTGGTGGCGGATCTGGCTCTGCTGCTGCGACCGGGCAGCCCCGTCTTCCTGCAATCGGATATCCAAGAGGTGGCCGAAGAAATGGCAGCTCGATTTTTAGAGCATCCGCAGTTTTGGGATCCCCACCAGGGGCCTTTGGACTCCAATCCCCTCGGCATCCCCACGGAGCGGGAGTGGCACTGCCTACAACTGGGCCTGCCCATCTATCGCTATTGGCTGGAGCGACGGTGACAACAGGACAAATCCGTAATGCAGTAATAACAACTCCATTCCGCCAAGACAATACAGAAGATAGGATATAACCCGCTTGAGTTGGATCCGTCGCCGCAATGTCTCACTCTGAAACCACGGCCTCTGCCGACCCCTCTTCTGCTTGGTTTTCTGTTCGCCGTGGGATCCTCAACCTGCTGAGCCTATTGGCCATTGTGATTGTCGGGCTTTCTCTTTCCAGCAGTTGGTTTCAGCCGCCGCCCCAAACGCAGTTGGATTTGTTGCAAACCGATCTCGCCCTGCAGGCTTCCCGCACCCTCGATGATCCCCGCTATCAGGATCTGGCACGGGCACTTTTGGGTCAGGATGTGTTCAAGGTGGCCCAAAATCGCTATCAGCAGACCGCCGATAACTACACCGAACGCCTGAAACGTTTGAAACGGCTGGCCCGTTTAACTCCTGCTGGCGAATCTGAGGCGGCCAGCCCAGAACTGGCCCAATCTCCAGAGGTGGATCCCGCCCTTTTGGCCTCAATGCAAGATTTGCAGACGGAGCTGGATGCACTGTGGCTGCGCCTTGGCTTGCTCTATGCCTACCAAGAAGATCTGGAAGCTGCTCGGCAGCAATGGCAGCAGATCATCGACCTGGAACGTCCCGTGGAGCTGGAATCGAGCCAAAAGGGGGCAGCGCGGGTTTTGCAAGGGCTGTGGGGAACACCGCGGCGCATCTTGCCAGAGGCGGAGGTGCAGATTCGCAATCATCTGGATGGCTGGTTTGAGGCGGTGGCTCTGCAACAGCTTTACCGACTGCAGCAGCGCAGCGATAGCCTGAATGCCCTCAACCAACAGCAGGAAAAATTGGCCTTGGCGGCTCTATTTCGACTGGCGGTGGTGGGCGGGATCCCCGTGCTGGGGGCGCTGCTGGGGTTGATGCTCTTGTTGGGCTGGCTGGGCTGGAGCCTTTGGCGCAAACGTCCGCTCCTGGGCCCTGCTTGGGAAGTGCCTTGGCCGGGGATCGGGGCGCAAGCGGTGCTGACCGGCTGGTTTTTGGGGTTTATCGCCCTCAACGCTTTGGTGCCTCGACTTTACATCATCATCCTCGGCCTGGGGGCACGGCAGCTCAGCCCTTGGCAGCAGGCGGTAGCCCTGTTTCTCACCTACAATTCCGGCGCTTTGCTGGGGGCAGGGTTATTGTACCGTCTCTTGCACGCCTACCCCGGCTGGCAGAGGGTGCTGCAGGTGCGGTTGTGGGGTCCTTGGCTGCTGTGGGGCTTGTGTGGCTACTGGGTGGCCTTGCCTTTGGTGGTGCTGGCAGCGGCACTCTCGCAATTGCTGCTACCGCAGGCGGGGGGTGGGAATCCCATTTTGCCCCTGCTGCTGGATAGCCATGGTTGGGGGGCGCGGTTGGTGTTTTTGGCCGTGGTGTCTGTCTGTGCCCCTGTTTTTGAGGAGGTGCTGTTCCGGGGCTTTTGGCTGCCTACTCTAAGCCGCTACCTGCCTATGGGGGCCGCCATTGGGCTTAGCGCCTTCACCTTTGCCCTTGCCCACCTCAACCTTTCCGATCTGCTGCCTTTGACCATGCTGGGGGTGGTGCTGGGGGTGGTGTACAGCCACAGCCGCAACCTGCTGGCTCCCATCCTACTGCACAGCCTCTGGAATACGGGATCCCTGGTGACGCTGCTGGTGCTAGGGGGTGCGCGTTAAGGGGGGCTCTGCCTACTTTTTCCTGCCGAAGAGGCGGCTGAAGAACCCGCCGTTGTCTTCTTTGCGGGGAGGCGGCACCACTTTCTGAGCCTGTGACGTTTGACGGCTGGCCACTCGCGTTGGCGGGACGGAGTCCTTGGGGACGGGAACGGGCTGTTGGGTGGTGACTTGCTGCATCCAACGGCGCACTTCTGCCATCAACTCGGCGTTGGCAGGTTCTAGGCGACTGGCTTGCATAAAGTCTGCTTTGGCCATGCCAGCATTCCCCTGCTTCAGGTGGGCAATGCCCCGGTGCAGGTAGTAGCGGGCCACGTTGGGCTCAGCGCTGATGGCGAAGTTCAGATATTGCACTGCATCCCGGTATTGCTTGCGCTCGATCATGTCCAAGGCTTGGATAAAGCGGGTTTCCCCAGGGCTGAACTTGGGGGCAGGCGGTGGGGTGGGAACAGGCTGAACAGGGGGACGGGTGGGCGGAGCAACGACGGGGGAGGCTGGGATCCCACCCACAGTGGTACGGCTGGGGGAAGGGGTTGGGATCCCGGTCGCGGTAGTGGTTCTAGAGGCAGGGGCTAGGCTCCCCTGGTAGCCGGCCTTGAGCAACAAATAGGCCAGGTTCAGCTCGCTCAATTGCTCGGTTTTCTCGAGCAGGGTTTCCATGGAGCTGTATTGTTCTTTGGCCAGCTTCTCCACCCGCCTGACATACTCTTCTTGCCAATCGGGGCGCTCGGCCAAGCCTTTGACAGCTTCCCCAGAGGGCCAAAGGTCGGAGGGCGGTGTCTCCAAAAGGCGTTTAATCCGCATTTTGAGCACAGTTTCGTATTCCCCTCGCTCCCGCTCTTTGGTCAGCACTTCGTTGGCCGGGTTGACCAGCTTGGCAAAGAGGATGTTGGCGCGTTCTGCACCTTCGGGATCCCCCACAAACCGATCCGGGTGGAGGGCCTTGGCCGCCTGCAGGTAGCCGCGCCGGATCCCCTTGGAGTCGGCGGTAAGGGGCACGCCTAAGATGGCGAAATGGTCAGTCTCGTAGCGGGCTAGTCCTCGGTTGAGGCGGGGGACATTAGAGTTGGATCCCATAGTTGCCACTTCTCTAAAATCTGCTGCAAGGTTCCGTTTTCGATCAGGCTGGAAATCGCCCCATCCACAGCTTCCTTCAGGGAAGGATGCTGAGAGGATACTACTCCCACCAGAGGCATGGGGAACAGGGGCGGCCCCACCAGGCGCAGCCGGGATCCGGCTTGGCGCAGGTTCAGGGCGGCAACGGGCTGATCAACCAGCACGGCATCCAACTGGCCAGCCTGTAGCTGAGCAAACAAGCGCTCAGGGTTGCTGGTGGCAAAGAGACGAATGGCGTTGCCTCTCCTCTCGTTGTACGCCTCCAGCAGGGCTGCCCCCGTACTGTTAACTACAATGCCCACTTTGCGGCCAAATAATTGCGACAGTGTCTCGATGGCCGGTTCCTCTGGCCCGGAGGCGGGGAAGGGATCCCGTACCACCAAGCGCTGCGGGCTGAGGTAGTAGGGCCGGGTGGCCAGAAACTGCTCCGGATCCAAGCCCAAAGCTTCCCGCGCTCCCCAGATCAAGTCCACCTCATCCGCTTGCAAGGCCGCCAACTGCTCGCTCCAGGCCACGTAGATGGGATCCACCTGCACCTGAAGGGTTTGGTCAAGCGCCTCCAGGATATCCCACTCGAAGCCGGCGTAGGTTTGTCGCTCCAAGTCGGTATAGAGATAGGCCGGCCCCAGACTGGGATCCAAGCCAACTCGAATGCGCCCCCGGGCCTGGATCTCGGCCCAACGGGAATCGAGGGGCTGTGCCCGCTCGGTGGGGGCAACCTTCCCTTGTGCCGGCTGAGGGTAACCGGGGCCAGCAGTGGCGACCCCAAGGGCCATCGCTCCCAAGAGGAGAGCCAGGCCGAACTGTGCCGCCCGGCAGCCATGTCGCTGTTTTCCGGGGAGTCCGCTAACCCATCTCCTATCTACCCTGCCCAACATAGGGTTCTTGGAATCTTCTTGATTATTCCTCGATTATTCGTCAGCTACTTCTGTCTTCAATTCAACTCAACTGGGGAGCTTTCCCGGTTCTGATAGGCTGGGCGTGGATCCCGCCGCATGGGAAAGGAGACCGGCAAAGGCTGTACTTGGGCCAATTCTTCTTGCAGAGCAGCGTGTAACCAGCCATTGCTGGCCAACAGTCGGCCACTGTAAACATCCACCGGGCCGCCATCATAAGCGGTCACCTTGCCACCCGCCTCTCGCACCAGGACGATCCCTGCGGCAATGTCCCAAGGGGAGAGGCCCCGCTCCCAATAGCCATCCAACTGGCCGGTGGCCACATAGGCCAAATCCAGAGCTGCAGATCCGCCGCGCCGTACTCCTTGGGTGAGATGGGTAAAGTGGCAAAACTCGGCGTAGTTGTTGTCGGGGGTTTCGCGACGATCGTAGGCAAAGCCGGTAACCAGCAGGCTCCGAGACAATTCAGCCGTTGTGGAGACTCGAATGGGTTGACGGTTGCGGGTGGCCCCCATTCCTTGGACGGCGCGAAACAGATCCCCGCGAAAAACGTCACAAACAACCCCCAAAACCGGCTCCCGCCCCTGCAGCAAACCGATGGAGACGGCGGCAAAAGGGTAGCCATGGGCAAAGTTGGTGGTGCCATCTAGGGGATCGATCATCCAAGCGTAGGCGCCCTCCGGAGATCCCTGCTGGCCTGATTCCTCGGTCAAGATGACATCTTCGGGGAAGTGCCGCCTCAAGATTTTCAAGATGAGATCCTCAGAAGCGCGATCCGCCGCCGTCACCAAGTCGCCCGGACGTTTCTCCTCAATGGCAAGGGTGCCCCCCACATAACTGCGCAGCAAAGCTCCTGCCTCCAGGGCAGCTTCTGTGGCCACATCCAACCGACGCAGCAGGGCCTCCGTCACACCCTCACCTCAAGGTTAAAAACCTGCTACTCAGAATAGCCCGCCTGAGGCTGTGGCTCCCAAGGGATCCCTGAAAGCCAAAATAGGCCCGACCCAAACCCAATTTTTTGGGAAAGGGGGTATCTCCAAGACTGCCTATAGTGTATAGTACAGTACACTGGGGCTTGTGGGTTTTCCGGCAGCCCGCCAAGACCAGAGTTCCTTTGAAAGCAGTAGGGTTTTGGGGAACTATAGATAAGATTATAGATAAGACTTTGAATTTGGAAAGCCAAGCTGCTGTAAATGGCGTTGAGCGTTGAGGGGGGAAGGCCGTTGTCACATAGCTACGACGATTTCTTTACCTCCACCACGGCGGTTGGCGGGAAAAGTCTTCTTCCCAGCCAGGGCTTTGATCTGCCAGCAGATCTGTTCGATCGAGTCCCTGAGCAGCCGGTATCCCATCCGGAGTTCACCCTGTCCATCTGCCATCCTGTCCGGCCCTGCAGCTACATCCTGCGGGAGAGTATCTACACGGTTGGACGGGATCCCTCCAACGCCATCCAGATCGTCAATCGGTTTGTCTCGCGTCACCACGCTTACCTGGTGCGGGTGCCCACCAAGTCCAACCGGACAGGGTTTACCTATTGCCTGATCGACGGCAACCGCAAGGGCCAGTCCAGTACCAATGGGGTGTTTGTCAACGGC
Source organism: Thermostichus sp. MS-CIW-30 (assembly GCF_054058015.1). Taxonomy (NCBI): domain Bacteria; kingdom Bacillati; phylum Cyanobacteriota; class Cyanophyceae; order Thermostichales; family Thermostichaceae; genus Thermostichus; species Thermostichus sp. MS-CIW-30. Next base: position 30,853 of record NZ_JBSRZW010000012.1, on the reverse strand, counting down.
ACGCGGGTGGCTACTCACTACCTGAGGAGCGGAGATGTCATCTATTTCGGGCCGGAGATCCGCGCCTATTTCTTCGAGGTGGCCCGCATTCTCCCTGTGAACCCCTTTGACATCGGCCCTGGCCTTGGCGAAGAGCATGCCTCTAACCCCCAAAACCCTGAACTTTGCTGAATTTACTGAGCTTTAGGCGGTTTGGCAAAAGTCATTGAGAGGGATATAGTAGACCAAGTTTCCCCCTGATCCTTGAGTCCACCGCAACGGTTGCCGGGAAGTGAAGGGGGAAAGCGCTCGGGGGGTATTCCTCAGGGCTTTGCGGGATACCGCCTTCCTGTTTGGACTCCGTCCCGCTGACGCGAACAGAGATAGGCAGGATGCGATCGCTTCTTTCCTGAACCATGTTCAGGAGAGTTCAGCGTGAATGTATCAGCTTCAGCTTCCCCACGACACAGGAAGCCACCGCAACCGTTGACAGATCTAAAGCTGCATCGCTAAATTAATTAAGCCGGTTAAGCAATGTGAATTGGGGCATCGCCAAGCGGTAAGGCAGCGGGTTTTGGTCCCGCCATTCGGTGGTTCGAATCCATCTGCCCCAGCTTAAAATCCAACCGAGAGCACAAAGGCGCAAGCCCTTGGGATCCCGTGCAGACCTGGGGTTTCGGCTCTTGGCATCAGCAGGGCGCGTTGCTCTGGGGAACTGAGGAATCATGGGGTCGCCTTTGCCAACGGAGGCCCTGGCTTGGCAGGACTGGCCGCGGAGAGAATGGCAACAACCAGAAACCAAGGGTGAGGGATCCGGGGTGAGCTGTTCAGGTCGATCCTTGATGGTGGTGGGAACTTCTTCCCACGTGGGCAAAACCCTGCTGGTAACAGCCCTTTGTCGCATTCTCAAGAAAGCGGGAAAAAGGGTTGCCCCTTTCAAAGCTCAGAACATGTCCCTCAACGCCTATGTCACCCCAGACGGCAAGGAGATTGCCTACGCGCAGGCTCTGCAAGCTTGGGCTGCCGGGATCCCCCCTGCGGTGGAGATGAACCCAATCCTTCTGAAGCCCCAGGGCAACCTGACTTCCCAGATCGTCTTGAACGGAGTGGCGGTGGGCACCTACCGCGCCGGAGAGTATTACGAGCGCTGGTTTGCGCCGGCCTGGCAAGCGGTCAAAGAAGCCCTTGCTCGCCTACAACAGCAGTACGACTGGATCCTTTGCGAGGGGGCAGGTAGCCCAGCAGAGGTGAACCTCAAACATCGGGACTTGGCAAATATGCGGGTTGCCTTGCATTTGGGATCCCCCACTTGGCTGGTGGCGGACATCGACCGAGGTGGGGCGCTGGCCCATGTGGTGGGCACACTCCAACTGCTGGAACCCGAAGAACGGGCCCTGATCCGGGGCATTGTCATCAACAAGTTTCGGGGCTCGCGGGAACTGTTGCAGCCCGGCCTGGATTGGCTGGAAAACTACACCGGGATCCCCGTCGTTGGTGTCTTGCCTTGGTTGGATTGGGTTCTGCCCCAAGAGGATTCGATGGGAATTGCAGCCAACCCCCTGCTTTGGGAAGATCGCCGCGACCGGGCCGGTGGCCAAGCCCTGAGGGAAGGGCGCCTGGAGATTGCTGTGGTGCGTTTGCCCCAGGTGGCCAATTTCTCGGATTTTGACCCCTTGTTGGCGGAGCCCACCGTCCATCTGCGCTGGGTTCACCTTGGCCAAAGTTTGGGATCCCCGGATGTGGTCATCCTGCCCGGCAGCAAAACCACCCTCAACGATCTGTTCGCGTTGCAAAAGACCGGCTTGGCCGAGCAACTGCGCCAATACTCCGGCCATATCGTCGGCATTTGCGGTGGGCTGCAAATGTTGGGAGAGACCATCGCCGATCCCGAAGGCTGGGAGGGGATCGCCGGCACCTACCCAGGGCTGGGCTTTCTCCCTTTGACCACCGTTTTACAACCCACCAAGGTCACCCAGCAGGTGCAGACCCAAAGCCGATGGCCTGCCCTGGCCCCCATTCAGGGGTACGAAATTCATCAGGGATCCACCCAGGCGGATCCCTCTGGCTGCCTGCCGCTGTTCGAGCAAGAGAACCTGGGCTGGCGGGATCCCACGGGTCGGATTTGGGGCAGCTATCTGCATGGCCTGTTTGACAACCACCTGTGGCGGCGACAATGGCTGAACTGGCTGCGCCGACAAAAAGGCTGGGATCCTTTGCCGGATCTGGAGGGCCACTATGCTCAGCAGCGGGAGCAATTGCTGGAGCGCCTGGCCGATCTGTGGCAGCCTCACCTGGACTTGGGCCTGTTGATGGAATAGCCCATCGGCGATGGGGGAGAGAAGTGGGGTGGGAGGCTATGTTGCGCCAGGTTACGCCAGCGCGACCGGAAATCCAGGATCCACTCAACCGGTTGCCTCGGCTACCTCTGCCTGACCCGAAGAAGTCCGCTCCGAAAGACTTATGCAACGCTGAACAAAACAGAACTTTGCCCAGCATCGCTGCTTTCTTCCTGCTTCAGCGACCCATGACTAGCGGCAGAGTTCACCCCCACCACCCCGCCAGAGGAGTCTCCACAGGCGTCACTTCCCCCAGAGCTTGAGGTAGTTCTGTACCACCGCAACAGGTTTAGGGCTGCATTCAAGTCGCGGTCTAGCTCCAGACCACAACACGGGCAGCAAAACACCCTTTCCTGCAGTGGCATCTTCTGTTGGTGCCCACACCCTGAACACAGTTGGCTGGACGGATAAAACCTATCCACCACCACCACCTGACAGCCGTAGAGCCGGGCCTTATACTCTAGCTGTCGCCGTTCGCGATAGCGGGACGGAGTCCTCAACTCGTAGAACCCACAGTCTGACAGCGCTCCTGCCAGCTTGCGGTTCTTGAGCAGGTTCTTCACCTGCAAGCCCTCAATCACTACCACCCGATACTTCTTGGCCAGGTAAGTCGTTAGCTTGTGCAGATTGTCTTGCCGATCGCGTAAGCGGGACGGAGTCCTTATGTCTACCACCCGCTTATGGGCCTTGCCTAACTGCGCCACTGCCTTCTTACGGTTAGCGGATCCCTTCTGCTTGCGACTCAGCCGCCGTTGCAGTCTGGCCAGACGCTTCCTCGCCTTGCGGTAGGGCTTTGGATTCTCGAATACTTCCCCGTCGGAACAGGTGGCCAGGTGATGGATACCTAAGTCCACTCCCACAACTTCCCCGGTCTTCTCCACCTGAGGCGCTGGAGCTTCATATTTGAAGGAGATATACCAATGTCCGGCGCGAAGACTAATGACCACGTTCTTGGGTGTGGTCGCCGGAAGTAACTCTGCACAGCGCAGCCAACCGAAGATAGGCACCTTGATGCGGTCGCCAGAAATGCGGATGCTGCCTTCTAGGTAAAAGCTGTCTCGCACTCCCTTGCGTTTGAAGCGGGGGAACTTCCCCAACCCACCCCGCCAGCGCTTAAAGGCTTGCTCCAAGTTGCGTAATGCCTGCTGAGGAGCGCATTTGGAGACCTGGTAGTACCAGGGGTTTTCCTTCTTAACCTCGGCTACCAGGCGCTTGTGCAGGTCAATGGCGGTGGGGAGTTTCTGCCGGTTCTCCAGGGCTTGCCGACAGATGGCCAGGCCCCAGTTGTAGGCGTGACGGGCTACCCCAGCGTGCTGAGCGGCTAGGGTCTTCTGCCGGTTATTCAGCTCTAAGCGGGTGCGGAATCCAAGCAGCATTCAGATAGCTGCGGCCAACATGCTTAGTTTAATGGCTATTTCGGTTCCGCAAAGTAACCAATTGTTCAGCAGATCGGGGACTAGAGGCAGCCCCTGTAGCTTGTTCGCGAAAGCGTCGCGCAGCGGTAAGGGAGCGATCCAACAATTCCATCGGGTGATAGATGGGGATCCCGGCTTTGCCCTGTAGGCGCAGATGTTTCTGGATTTGTAGGCGGCAGCCGATATTGGCAGAGACAATCCCCTGAGCACCGGTGTTAAGCAAGTTCTTTACCTTCTGGGATCCCAGCTCATCCGCCACCTGGGGTTGCAACAGGTTGTAGACGCCGGAGCTACCACAGCAGAGGGCCGCATCGACGGGATCCCGCAGCTCCAGCCCCGGGATTTGCCGCAACAGGTGTCGAGGTTCCTGGCTGAGCCGCTGCCCATGCAGCATGTGACAGGCATCCTGGTAGACCAGCACCAGGGGTTCCGGCTGTAGCGGATGTAGGGGAGCCGTTAACCCCACCTGAGCGAGAAACTCCTGAATGTCCTTGACCTGGGCGGCAAATCGGGCTGCCTTCTCTTTGTAGTCGGGATCCCTGGCCAACAGGTGGCCATACTCCTTCAGGGTATGCCCGCAGCCAGAAGCGTTGATCAGAATGGCATCCAACTCGTAATCGGCAAAGGCATCGATCATCTGGCGGGCCAGGGTTTCCGCCTGCTGCAGTTGCCCTTGATGGTGGGGCAAGGCCGCACAACAGCCCTGGACAGGCGGGATCACCACCTCACAGCCGTTGTGGGTCAAGACGCGAATGCTGGCCTCATTCACCTGCGGGGCAAACAGGCGCTGCACGCAGCCCAAAATGAGTCCCACCCGAAAACGGCGTTCTCCCACCGCCGGGATCCGCTCAGGGTAACGCTTGGGCAGCAGTTGCTCCACCTCCAGGGGGGGCATCAGGGATTCCATGGCCGCCAAACGCGGGGAGACCTTTTCCAGACCCTTTCGGATCCAAGCGCCGATCCCCATTTTTTGGTACAGCCAGAGAGGCCACAGCAGCGGTTGCAGCCGCTCCGGGTAAGGAAACACCGAGAAGATGAACTGGCGGTAAAGCCGATCCCAAAGGCTACGTGGGTAGTTGCGTTCGATTTGCGGGCGGGTGGCGGCAATTAAGCGGTCATATTGCACCCCCGATGGACAGGCCGTAACACAGGCCAAACAGCCCAAACAACTGTCGAAGTGGGAAACCGTAGCCGCAGAAAGGGCGATCTGCCCCTGGTTGAGGGCATCCATCTGATAGATCCGCCCCCGCGGCGAGTCCGTCTCTTTGCCGATTACACGGTAGCTGGGGCAGGTGGTCAGGCAAAACCCGCAATGCACGCAGGCATCGATCAGCTTGGGATCCGGGGGATCCACGCCGTCAAAACTTGGCCCTTTGTATACGTTCATCGGCCTCTAGCTCTCAGCACAAAAGCCTGCTGTACAGACTCAATCTTGCCTTTTGGCTTGTTTTGGGGTTTTGGAGGTGCCCCCGTTTCCTGCATCTTAATCCGGGAACAAAGCGGCTGAGGCGTTCTATCCAGATCCAGACGCTCCTTTCGTCCGTACTACCCTGAAGAAGGGACTCCCCGGACGGATTCCCTCTCAATCGATCCCTCGTTAACCCTCTTCGAGTTGTCTGTGCTCTGCACAGCACGGAGTGCTATGAAAGTGCAACACCTCTTCACCTCAGCTCTTGTGGGCGCAGCCCTCTCCAGTTTGAGCCTGCCCACCGCCGCTCTGGCCCAAGCCAACCTGCGGGAACTCCCTCCAGACCTGGCAGAACAGCTAACCACAGAGCAAATTTTGCAAGCCTGCGCCAACAACCAAGCAGATACTTTGCCCAGCCCTTTCCCGGATGTGGTGCCAAGCGATTGGGCCTACAAGGCGGTGCTCACCCTCTACTACTGTGGAGCCTGCCGAGGGGCCATTCCACCGGAGCAATTCCGGCGCTACTTGGAGCAACAACGGGGATCCCAAACCTAGAAGGCTGGCCCTACTTCAAAGATCGGTACATTTCCTCAATAAGGTGAGCGTAGCGCTCCGCCACGGGGTTGCGCTTAATTTTCAGCGTCTGGGTCATGAGGCCATTTTCCACACTCAGGGGCTCTGGCAAGAAGCGAAAGTCAGCAACTTGCTCGTCGGGCCGATAGCCAGGGCGCTCTTGGATGCGGCGGCGTACTTCTTGCAAGATGAAGCGGCGCACCTGCGGGTGAACGAGCAGCTCGGTCTCGCCAGTAGGGATCCCTTGCTCAGCAGCCCAGGCCTTGAGGGCGTCGAGGTTGGGGTAGATGAGGGCAGCCAATTTTTTTTGGTCTTGCCCGACGATCACAATCTGGCTGATGTAGGGAGATTGCAGGCAGGCATCTTCCAGTGGCTGTGGCTCAATGTTCTCGCCGTTGCGCAAGACAATGACATCCTTGGCCCTGCCGGTGATCACCAGTTGGCCGTCGGGAGTGAGCCAGCCTAGGTCCCCGGTTTCAAACCAGCCATCAGAGCTGAGAACTTTAGCGGTGGCTTCTGGATTGTTGTAGTAGCCCATCATCACCTGCGGGCCACGGGCCAGGATCAACCCTTTTTCTTGTGGCGGCAGCGGCTGTCGAGTTTCAGGATCCACAATGCGAAACTCCGTCCCCGGCAGAGGGGGGCCAGCCGTACCGCGCACATTGTTGTCTGGACGCCGCGCGCACAACACCGGCGAAGTTTCGGTGAGGCCGTAGCCATTCAAGATGGAAATGCCCACCACCTCGTAGAACAGATCCAAGTAGGCAGGCAGGGATCCACCGCCGCTGATGGCATGTTGAAAATTGGGGCCCAACGCCCGTCGTACCTTGCGGTAGATCAGCACATCGGCCAATCGGTGCAGGGGCCAGAGCAGCCAATGTTGCAGGCGAGCCTGCAGGCGCACCCAGGGGCTGACTCCGTAATGCAAAATCGACTGATTGCGAGCTATCCGTCCAGAGAGCACGTGGCTCTCGCTCACGGCCATCAGAGCGCGGATCAGCCGCTGCATCAGGGGGCTTTTCTCTTTGAATTGCCGTTGGATCCCTTCATAAACGGTTTCCCAAATCCGGGGCACTGCCACCAAAAAATGGGGGTGCTCCTGTTGGAAATCTTGTTTGATAAAGCGAGGGCTGGTATAGACCAACATGCAGGCGCGGCTGAGGAGAAAATACTCGCAAGCCCGCTCATAGGAGTGCCAAGTGGGCAGAATGGTCAACACCTTATTCCCCGGTTGTGGCTGTACGACCACGCCCAAGTTCTCCACCTGGTGCATCAGGTTGCCGTGGCTGAGCATCACCCCCTTGGGCCGACCGGAGGTGCCGGAGGTGTAGATGATGGTGGCCAGTTGGGATCGCTCCAGCTTTGGGGGTTGGTAGGTGTGTTCCCGACCCTTTTGCAGCCATTGGGAAAAGTTCAGCACCCCTGCTTCCTGCTCATCGGAAAGCAACAGCAGCCGTTCCAGGCCCAGCTCCTGCACATCCGGCCGGATCCGCCTCAGGGTCTTCAGATCCTGAGCAATCAGGGCCGTGCTACCGGAGTGGCGCAAGATGTAGCCCAGCTCACTGGGATCCGCCACAGCGCTGCGGGGCACATTCACAGCTCCCGTGAACATCGTGGCCAGATCGGCCATCAGCCAGCGGGGGGAGTTATCGGCAAAAATGGCCACCCGATCCCTCGGGCAAATGCCCAAAGCCTGCAGGCCAGCCGCCAGGGTTTGAATGCGGCGAAACAGCTCTCCATAAGACATCTCGAAAACTGGCTGCGCGTGGGGATCCCGTAGGGCAACCTGACCGGCAAACTCTTCCGCCAGCACTTGCCAAACGTTCAGCAGCGTCGTCTCAGGGGCAGTGGGAGTAGCAGAAGCGGCAGCAGTTGTCATAGATCTGTACCGTAAATTACGTTTACAGTCTATTAAACCCAGCCTCTCTCCCCAGGTGTCGCTAGGACAGTTCCCAGCCTGTCACCCCATTCACCATCTTCCCCTTGCGGGGAAAAGGTAGGGATCAACACTATAAAATCTTGATCTTGCGCTGGCAGAACCAGGGTGGTGATTGCTCGCCCCGGCAGATTGCGCACAAAACTTTACAATTTTGATCAAACCGGATCCCATATCTCCCATGGGGATCCCGGCTGTAAGCTTCATGTAAACTACCCGACACCGACCGCTAGGCGGTACGAAGCGGGCTTTTAGTAGCCCTGCAGTTAGTAAACTAACCACGGACCTCTGGGGTGGTTTACGGCACCCCCAATCGACCGTTACCAGTGCCCTAAACAGCTGTTTCTGGTGTCCGCAGTACCATTATAGCATTCCTCCCGACACTGACCCTACGGGTACCGTGCGGGGCTCCTGCGATTTCTAGCTGAGCAGCTCATCGTTTCTGGAGGTTGTGTATCGGTGATCAACCCATTCTCATCCTTCCGGTGGAGACATTCTTCTCGCTCTCCAGCTGGGATCCCAGAAGTTGAACCTCAGCCCCCAGACGCTTCCGATCCTTTTGCTTCCCAACGGGAGCAGATGGTCAAGAAACAGCTCATCAAACGAGGGATCCGAGATCCACGGGTACTGGAAGCCATGGGAAAAGTGCCGCGTCACCTTTTTGTCCCCTCTGATCTGCGGGATCGGGCCTACAGGGATTGCCCTCTGCCCATCGGCTATGGCCAGACCATTTCTCAGCCCTATATTGTTGCTTTTATGACAGAAGCTGCTCGCCTCACGCCTGAATCGGTGGTGTTGGAAATCGGCACCGGCTCCGGCTATCAGGCGGCTGTTTTGGCAGAGCTGGCCCGGCAAGTGTATAGCCTGGAGCGTCTGTCCCCATTGGCTGCTCAAGCTCAACAAACCCTCGCTGCCCTGGGCTATCGCAACGTGGAAGTGCGTCAGGGGGATGGCTACCAAGGTTGGCCAGAGCATGCTCCCTACGATGCCATCGTGGTGACGGCAGCGCCCCCAACTGTGCCCATGGTGCTGCTGGATCAACTGGCGGTGGGGGGCACCTTGGTGGTGCCGGTGGGAGAAAGCCCTTCGGACTCCGGTGCCCAGGGATCCCAGTCCTTGCTGATCCTCTGCAAAACAGCCCAAGGATGGGTTCAAAAAGGGGCTTTTCCGGTGCAGTTTGTGCCCATGGTCTAGGGTTTTGCCCCCTCTACTCCTGCCAAACGGTGGGCGCGAATTTGCAAAGCCAATTGGGGACGGTCGGTAATCAACCCTTGAACAACGGGATTTTGTCCTACTGAGCCGGCAAATGGCTGCAAGCACAACTTCATCACTTCAGGATCGTTCACCGTCCAAACGTACAGAGGGATCCCGGCCTGTTCAGCTTCAGCCAAGAACTGCAAGTTCACCCAACTGTAGTGGGGGGCCAGAAAATCCGCTCCCAACTCCCGGCAACGGGTAAGTAAAGATCCCTTGGCTTGCTCCTCAGCCTTTGCCTCGATCAACAGGCCAACCTTGGGTTGCGGGGACAAAAGCGTTTTAACCCGCTGCACCACCTGAGGCAAAAAAGAGGTGATCACAAATTCTTCGGGGGTCAAAATATCGCTAACGAGGGCAAGGACTTGTTCCTCATAGCCTGCTTCTTTGAGTTCGATATCGAGGGTGATCTTGCCCTTGATATGTGACAGGGTCTCTTCAAGAGTGGGAATCGTGGGTTTGCGGGCCCGAATCTCGGCCCAAGTTAATGCGGCCAAAGGCTGTCCATCCAAATCGGCATCGTGAACAACCAGTGGGATCCCATCTCGGCTACAGCGCACATCCAGCTCAATTTGCTCGGCCCCCACTTCAACAGCAGCAGCAAAAGCGGCCAACGTGTTTTCCTCGGCGTGGGTGTGCTCCCCACGGTGGGCGACAATCTGGGTGTAGGGGAGCATGTCAGCACCTGTAAACTACCCGACACCAACCGCTAGGCGGTACGGAGCGGGCTTTTAGTAGCCCTGCAGTTAGCAAGCCAACCACGAGCCTCTGGGGTGGTTTACTGCACCCCCAATCGACCGTTACCAGTGCCCTAAACAACCGTTTCTGGTGTCCGCAGTATTATTATAGCATTCCTCCCGACACCGAACCTACGGGTACAGTGCGGGGCTCCTGCAATTTCTAGCTGAAGCGGGGTTGAGTGCCAGGTTGCGCAGCTCTATTATGATTGGCTCTCGGTGGTTCAGAAAGGGATCCCGGCGACTGGGAGGAAACGATAAGCTAAGGGAGTGGATTGGGTCTCTGAAGTCATGGACGCCGCCGAAATTGCCGCCTTGAAAGAGCGCATCAAGCTGATCCGCGAACGCCGGCCAGCAGTAGCCAAGCTGCTGGAAAAGCCAGACTTGGGCAGCTTGCGCGTGGATGTCAACCAAGCGCTGGAGGAGATCGACGAGTTGCTCTACGAGTTCGAGCAGACTTTTGGCCCGGAAAGCTAGAGGGCTAGCTACCGACAAGCCGTTGCAACTGGGCCAGAACCTCAGCACTGTGGCGGCTGGGGTTTACAATTGGGTCGATTTCTCGCAAAATCCCCTCCGGGTCGATCAAGAACGTATTGCGCAGGGCAACATCGCCCATCCAGGAGCCGTAAGCTCGACTGACCGTGCCGTCGGGATCCGACAGCAAAGGAAACTGTAGCCCTTCTGCCGAGCAAAAGCGCCTGTGAGAGTCCACCGAGTCAGCGCTCACGCCCACAACCTGTGCCCCCATGGCCCGGAACTTGGGCAAATCTTGCTGAAAGCGGCGGGCCTCAATCGTACAGCCGGAAGTGAAGTCGCGGGGGTAAAAATACAACACCACCCACTCCCCCCGAAAATCCGCCAGCCGCCGTATTTGCCCGGCTTGATCTGGCAATGCGAACTCCGGTGCCGGAGAACCTATTGGCGGGAGAGGAGTAGTTCCCCACTGGGCCCAGGCAGGCTGAGCCATCCCAAAGCCCACAAGCAGGCCCACAACCAATCCCATGAAAACCCTGCCCAATTCCCTCACTGCCCCTCCGAGACCTCTCTAGAACCCATCTCTAGTTTACATAACTTTATATGAGTCCAGGAACTCGCCTCACTGCGCAGAAGCAAGCCAGCGGGGTGGGAAGCATCTCCACTCTGCCAGCTCAATGTTGCCGCTTTGCCAATTCCTTTGCCAATTCAAGGTAACCACTTGCAGAGCAAAAGCTGCGGAGGGATCCCCAACCATCGCCAGAGTTGAGAGGTGCGTTCGATGGGGGTATAGCGCAGTTGAGCGTACAGTTGCCGCGCGGGGAGATTGTCTTCCAACACGTGCAGATGCAAACAGCGGTAGCCCCACCCTTTCGCCACCCCTTCAGCACTGAGCAAAAGCAGACGAGCAATTCCTCGCCGCCGCCAGCCGGGCAGCACCGCCAAGTTGGAGAGGTAGGGATACTTCCCGTGGGCTGTGACCCGCAAAGAGATCTCGGCAGTGCCCACCACTTCGGATCCCACCGCAGCCGCCAGACAGCAATAGTAGGGATCCCTTGCGGCCAGCCTGAGGCGCAACTCTTCGCGAATGCCCAGCTTGCGAATTGGGTGGATCCAGCGTTGCAGGCCTGAGGGCGGATAAAAAACCTGCGCCAGAACTTCGGCCAAGGGATCCAGATCGCCCGGTGTAGCCGGGTAAACCACAGGGGAAGGCAACACAGGTTGAGACGGGGCAACCGCAGGCATCCCCCTTATTTTCCCAAACAACTTGCAAACAACAAAACAATAAGTGGTGACCCCCACGGGGAGCCACCACTGAACCGGTAGGACTTGGCCACAGGGAGGAAAACCACCCCTGCCGACGCGGACTAACCGCATCCAAGATTCATCAAAACTTATTCTGTAAAACTTATTCTGTTGTCTTAACCTGTAGCTGATTCAACCGCTCCCACTACTGGGCTCGACAAATTAGTCGGCAAACAAACGAACTCAATTTTTGGGCCAGCGCCAGTGGCCGCTCCGACACCAGAATCCGACTCTGAGGTTTACGATGAGATCTCCAGATCGCTAAAATGGCAGGCTGAGCCGTTGATGCGATAGATATCATCCGTGATAGGCTGGTAACCCACTTCCACCAGATCGGACTTGGCAGGAGCAAATATGCGGATAATTGCTCTAGCAATCTTTGAGAGAAAGGTAAACATAGCAACCTCCTGAAAGTGAGAGTGAAACTATGAACTGAGAGAACCTCGAATTGCTAAAGCCCGCAGTCCTTGTCCCACTGAGCGCTGGTTCCGACTCGCAGAGCTTGCAGGTTGAGAGCACCTGAACCTGATCACCGATTTTCCCACCCTGACTCGCTCATGAATGGAGACTCAAAATAGCCGGCTGAGCTTGTTGATCTGGCAAAACCACTTTTATTTGAGGATTATTTGAGGAACACCTAGAGCGCTCTCTCACTTTCCCAGTGGCTTGTGCAGCAAGCCCAACTGCTATCTGCCTAACTCCCTTGTTCTGCTTTGAGGAAAACCTGTCGTAGGTACCAGGTGCTCTGCTGAGCGAGACAACCACTTCTCAGGAGAGTCTGCCGAAGCAACGGATCGGAAGCTTGGATCAGAGCGTTGACCGACAGAGAACTTTGGAGAGAATTTTGGATTTGAGTCAGTCGAGAAGCGGTGCCTCGCATTTGAGATGGGGATGAGATATTATCCTCCTCGCCTGAATCACTACATTCATAATCTAACCTATAGCCGATCTCTCCACCAAGGGCGGCAACCATTCTTAACAGGCTGGATCATTCCTTTAACTTGGTCTTTTCATCTCTTTTTGGTTCAGGTCAATGAGGGATCCCAGCATTCTGGATTCGGATTCCTCAGCCTCTTTCCGTCACAGGACACCTGATTTTTTGGGGAAACAAGCCGGCTCGGTACGGGACTTAAGCTCAATGGAAACACACGCAAAAAAATACCGACCAACCCCTGCTTCGGGCTTAATCGCCGGAAGGAACTCATTCCCTATCCTAGAAAACTCATTCCAGCTGTAGCTCGTTTTCCAGGTTAAGAGAATCTTGATTTCGGGGCCGAGAACGCAGGATCAGCAGGGAAAAGTAGGGGGGCCGGTAGTCGGCCAGTCCTTCCAGGGTGGGGAAGAGGGTTTGCTGAGGCCAGCCGGCCCAGACCACCAAGCTGGCTTGTTGCAGCCAACCTCTTTCGGCCAGCCACTGCCAAACCTGAGGGTAGACAGAGGCCACTTTCATGAGGACGACTACCTCAGCCCAGGCACAAGCCTGCTCCAGTTCCGAGAGGGCAAACAGAGCCGGTAAAATCGCCAATTTCTCGGAGCCGAGCACCAAGGGGGATCCCAGGGCAGCAGCAGCGGCTAAGGGAGAGCACACCCCCGGTATGGCCTGGATGGGCAAGGCGGGGATCCGCTGCCGCAGGGCTTGGGCCACGTAGGCGAAGGTGCTGTAGAGGCCCACGTCTCCCTCACAGATGAAGGCGACATCTTCTCCCCTTTCTAGGAGTGGGGCTAGTTGCTGGGCAGCCACTCGCCAGGCAGCTTGCAGGACTTCCGGCTGGGTGACAAAGGGCAGGCGAAGCGGCAAGAGGGTTTGTTCCGGTCGCAGCCAAGGGCGCACAATTTGGTAGGCCAAGCCCGGCTGGCCGGCAGCATTTTGGGGACAGGCCACCCAGTTGACCGTGCTGAGGATGCGGGCTGCTTTGACCGTGATCCAGTCGGGATCCCCTGCTCCAGCACTGATCCCCCAAAAGGTTCCCAGACCCATACTTATTACGTATCAGGCGGTCTCTGTACTGCCCGTACTTCCTTCCTTCAGGCGATCCAAGGCTTCCTGCAAGGAGTTGCGCAAAGACAGGAACTTCTCCAGGCGCACCAGCTTCACCGTTTGGGTGATGCGGGGATTGCTCACCACCTGAAAGATACCTGCGCGGCCCTGCACCAGCTTGGCCAATTGCACCAGGGCGCCGACGCCAGAGCTATCGATGAAGTCGATCCCTGTCAAATCCAAGATGAGGTTAGGGGATCCCTCTTCCAGGTATTTGGTGACCACCTTAACAAAGACCGGCTCGGAAAAGGCATCCAGAAGGCCAGTCAGGTGAAAGACCTGGCAGTTTTCCAGCGCCTCGCGGCTGCCGCGCAAGCTGACCGTCAGAGATAGGGGTTCCGGAATGGCTCTTCTCCTTTCAACCATCTCGACAGAAGGGAACACCTGAGAGAGGCCCCAGGGTGGGTTCAATCTCGGGTGTGGAGATAGCTTAGCATCCCCGTTCTCCGCGGGAGACGGTATTTTTCCGCGGGGTCTTCGGGGGAATTACGCCTGGGAGCAGGGATCTCTTCTTTCTGTTCCCTCGTGGCAAGCCAGGAGTCCTTGGGTAGGATGGGGGCAACTGTGCCGGCAAGGTCGGCCCGCAGTGCACGAACGGCTTTTGGGAGCCTGTCAGGTTTTTAAGGGGTAGGCGGTTGGGAGAGGATCACCAAGATCCAAAGATGCAGCAGCAACGATTCAACCTTTCCCCCATCACTCTAGCTGGGGTGGGTTTGGGCTTGACGGCTGCCGCCTTTGGTGCCGCCTGGGGAACAGGGATCTACCTTCAAGATCACGTGCTGCCGCAGGTGGAAGCAACCCTCTCGCAAGCGATGCGCCGGCGCGTGGAATTGGGGGAGGTGAGGTTTCTGGCCCCCTGGCAGGTGAGCTTGGGAGAAAGCCGCGTTGAACATCTGGCCAGTATCGGCTCCATCGACCTCAGCCCTGATTTCTGGACTTGGCTGCAGACGGGTCAGTGGGTGCTGAATGTTACCCTAAACCAGCCGCAACTGCTGCTGATGGAAACGCTGGATCGCGGCTGGGCGGATGTGCAGTTTCAACTGCCCGAAGGGGAGGGATCCCTGCCCTTGCATGGGCTGAACATCCGTTTGCGCCAGGGATCCCTGACGGCCATCCCTTTGGTGGGGGAGCGACGCCAGTTTGATCGGCTGCAGGGCCAGGTGCAGGTGTGGCTGACTCACAATGCCCCGCCAGGAGAGGAGGATCTTTTCGGGGGGCGGGCCAGTTTCCAGGCGACGGCACGGTTGCTCCCTCGGGAGGGGGAGGGGGGGTACCCCCTGCAGCTCAGGGGGGTGGCGGATTTTGCCCAGGCTTCCGGTTCGGTGACGCTTTCTGCAGCTCGTCTGCCTTTGGATCTCTTGCCCAGTGTGGTGCCGGCGGCCCCTTTTGCGGAGGTGCAGGGGGAAACTGGCTTGGATCTCCAGGTGCTCTGGCGGCGGGATCAACCGCTGGAGTTGACGGGGCAGGCCCAGGTTCAACAGGCTCGGCTGGATCTGGAGAGGTTGCCCCATCCTTTTGAAGAGGTGAAGGGCTCCGTTCGCTTTACCTTGCAGGGGTTGGAGCTGGAGGGGGTGAGCGGTCGCTTTGGTCAGCTTTCCTTTGCCGAGCTAAAAGGCCCGGTGGTCTGGGAGCAAGGACAGGGGTTTGGTTTGCAGGCGGAACTGGTGCCGGCCAGTCTTCAACAGATCCAAGAGACGTTTGACGTGACTGGCCTGCCGGTGGCGGTGGAGGGGGTGGTAGGGGGATCCGTAGCGGTCACTGGAGCCTTGGATCAGCCGCAGATCCGGGGACAGTTGCGGGGGCTTTCGCCGGGGCAGGTGGATCGCCTGCCGGTGTCGGAGTATGCCTTTGGCTTCCGCTTTGCGGATCAAACCTTGGCCTTGGAAGCAATTGACCTCAAGACTGCAGGGGGTCGCATCCAAGGCTCCGGCCAGCTGCAATGGGCTGCCGGCTTGGCAGGCCAGTTCGATCTTCAAGTCAGCGGAGCCGACGTGGAGCAGGTGCTGGCCCTTTACGGCCTCAACCTGCCCCGCCGGGGCGCTCTTCCTTGGGTGGGGCCGGTTTCCGCTCAAGTGCAGGTGGCGCTGACGGGATCCCAACCTCAGGTAGAGGCCACCTGGGCAACCCAAGGGGGAGAGATTGCCGGAAGAGGGCAGCTGCAGGTTTTGCCGGAGGGTCGGGACTGGGTGGTGCAGGTGCCGCAGGCGGTGCTGGACGTGGGCGGAGGCCGGGTGGCGGTGGCGGGGCGGTGGGCGGGGGGACAGCTCCAGACGCAGTTGGCTCCTCAGGAGGTGCCGCTGGCCTTTTTCAACCCCCAATGGCCGGGATCCCTCTCTGGCGAGCTGACGGCGCAGCTGGACAGGGCGGCGGCAGCAGAAGTGGGCTTCCTGGGGGCGTTGCGGGCGCAAGGGTCGCTGGCTTTGTTGCAGCCTTTGGGAGCGAGGGGACGGCAGTGGGTTGAGGGCATCCGCGGCCAGGTGACTTGGGAGGGATCCGGACTGCATATCCAGGAGGCGGAGGTGTTGGCAGGTGGCACTCGCCTGGCCAGGGTCGAAGGGCAGATCCCCTTGGATCCCCAGACGCTGCAGGTGGGATCCCTGGATCTGAGCTTTACCACCGACGGGATTACGCTGGCAGAAGTACCCGGCCTGCCGCCGCTGGTGAAAGGAGTGCTGCAGGGATCCGGCCAGATCCGCGGACCTCTGGACACCTTGCAGGTGACTGGCAAGGTGCAGTTGCGGGGCTTGCAGGTGGGAGATGTGGCCTTTGAAGACTTGGCCGGGCCCTTTCAGGGGTCTGTTCAGGGGACGGAAGTGGATCTGCGGGGGAAGCGGGATCGACTGGCGCTGCAGTTGGATCCCCAGTTTCAGCCTTTGCAGTTTCAGGTGCAGCGGGGCGAGGCGGAAATTCGCGGCCAACGCCGGCAAGAGGAGCTCCAGGTGGCAGTGAACCAGTTGCCTCTGGCTTTGCTGGGGGGGGTGGCTGCCGGGCCGTGGGCCAGTCTGCAGGGAACCCTCGAGGGGGAGGTGGCAGTTGACCTGGCAAGCGGCGCCGCCCAAGGACGGGCTGCGGTGGCGGATCTGCAGTTGGGAGGGATCGAAGTACGGGGCTTTTCGGTGGATTTCGACTACCACGCTGGTAATGGTTCTCCTCGCCTAGAGATCGCCCAAGCTCAACTGGATTTGTTTGAGAGCACCTACACCGCTAGCGGCACCCTGGAGCTGCCGGCGGATCCCCTCCAGGGCGGTTTGGAGTCTACTCCAGAGGTTTCCGTTCCTCAAATTAACCTAGAGATCAGCACCCGCCAGGGCCGCCTGGAAGACATCGTCTCTGCCTTTAAGTGGCGGCAGTGGCAAGACATCACCACTCGCGGCTTCCGGCGGCCCCCCTTGGGCCCTGCCTCGGCGTTAAAGACCGACCCGGTCGGTTTGCCCAACCATCCTCTCCTGGAGCAGCTGGAGTACTATGCCCAGATCTTGGCCGTCCACCTGGAGACCTTGGCCAGCCGCATGGATCCGCTGTTCGCGTCAGCGGTGCGGAGCACTTTCCCGCCGCCCACAAGTCTGCGAGGGGAATTCCAAGCCAGCGTTAGCCTGGTCGGCAGCCTCAACCGGCCTAGCGTCAGCTTTTACCTTGAGGGCCAGAATTGGCAGGCAGAGGAGTTTGGCATCGAAAGCCTTACTGCCAGGGGCAGCCTGGCTGGAGATGCAGTGGTGTTGGAGCCGCTGCGGTTGCGCAGTGGCGAACGTCAAGCCCTTTTTGTGGGCAAGCTGGGCCTAGAGGAACAGTCGGGATCCTTGCAAATCCAAGGATTGCCTCTGGCTTTGCTGGACCGCTTCCTGCCAGAGGAGCTGGAGCTGCAGGGGGATCTCAACCTGGACGTGGAGCTGGCCGGCAACCTGCGGGATCCCCATGCCCGCGGATCCCTGACAGTGGTCAACGCCCAGATCAACCAGGTGCCGCTGCGGGAGGTGGGAGGACAATTTGACTACCAGCGGGGGCAGCTGCGCCTGGACGGCGCCCTGCTGGCCAATGGTGACGAACCCATTCGCCTCTTTGGCCTAGTGCCCTACACCCTGCCCTTTGCCGAGGTGCGGGCCGAATCCGACCAGATCGACCTCACCCTGCAAGCCAAGCATGGCGGTCTGCGCCTGATCAACCTCTTCACCGACCAGGTGCGCTGGGAAGGCGGCCAAAGCCAACTGGAGCTGGCCATCCGCGGCACCTTGCGAGAGCCCAGCCTGCAGGGGAACTTGAGCGTCAACTCGGGGATCCTCAAGCTGGCAGCCCTGCCGGAGCCCATTACCGACCTCACAGGCCAGATCGCCTTTAACCTCAATCAGCTGCAAGTCCAGGAGCTGCGGGGACAGTTGGGGGGTGGATCCCTTTTGGCTGAAGGCTTTTTGCCCGTCAACTCTCGCGGTGCCCTGCAGATGGACGAAACCTCGCCACCCTTAACTCTGCAACTCCAAGGGGTCCAGCTCAACCTGCCCAACCTCTACACTGGCCATCTGGACGGCGAGGTGGCTGTCAGAGGGCTGCTTCTGCAACCTTTGCTCGAGGGGCGGCTGGAGGTTTCTCAAGGGATCGTGGATGTCAGCCCCCGCCGGGCAGAACCTGAGGCCGCAACAGCTGCCGCCGGCTCGACTTCGCCGGATCCCTTCTGGCAGCCGCGGCTCAACGGACTGGAGCTGGTCTTGGGGCCAGGGATCCGCGTGCAGCGTCCCAATCTGTTTGAATTCAATGCTGCCGGCACCTTGCGCCTGTTTGGCACTCCCCAGGATCTGCGCCCAGCGGGCACCATTGCCCTAGAGCGAGGCCGCGTCAACCTGCCCCTTGCCAACTTTCGCCTGGATCGCTCCCGCTCCAATACCGCCACTTTTGACCTAGACAACCCCTTCGATCCCTTCCTGAACCTGCGCTTGATGACCCAGGCCATCGAGGTCTATCGCTTTCCCCAAGAGCTCTCCCCCTTCGACACCAACCGCAACCTGCCGGGATCCCAGCAGAGCATCGAGATTTTCGCCACGGTCAACGGGCGGGCCAGCCAGCTGGCTGAGGCGGATCCCCGCAACGGGGTTCTGGCCCTTTCCAGCAGCCCCAGCCGCTCCCCCGAAGAGATCGTCGCCCTCCTGGGAGGCACAGCTCTGGCCCGCCTCAACCCCGAAGCGGGAGTGGCCGGCCTGGCCGGAACTGCCTTGCTCAACGATGTGCTGGACACGCTGCGGGACACCCTGGGCCTAGACGAGGTGCGCATTAGCCCCGTCCCCCAGGTCGATACCCGCGCTGCCAACCGCTCCTCGATAGGGCTAGCGCTGGAGGTGGCCCGCGATCTGGGGCCAGCCACTTCCATCTCGGTGCAGCGGAACTTGACGGATCCCTTCCAGCCCACCCGCTACAGCGCCCGCTACCGCTTCAACGAGCAAACCCTCACCCGCGCCAGTACCGATTTTGAGGGCAACAATGTCATTTCCATCGAGTTTGAGACCCGCTTCTAATGGGATCCGCTCCGGAGTTTGGCAGCAGGCTTTGGATGGCCAGGGATCCCTTGAAAAAAGATAGATAAAGATAGATTTAGTGGAAAAAGCTGCCTTACAGGTAACGGCTAATGTCTTCTCCTCGCTCCGCCAAAAACGACAAGGCCCGGAAGCGCAGCCCTGCCACCTGGTCGTAGAGGGGGTTGAGCTTACACATGGGCGGAATGTGCATCACCTTATGGCCAAACAGCACCACATCTCGCTCAAAGGGGCAGCGGGCCGGGATCCACTGGCAAAGGAAATGGGCCAAGCGTGGATCGCGGATGCTAAAGTTATCGATAGCCGATTGAATGGGACGCAACGGAGCCTGCAACCAGTCGCGCAGGCGACCCGTGGACTTGAAAAGCACAGAAGTCATGGAACCAGGCAGCTCCTGAGGAGCTTTGCGAGCACGTTGCCAAGAAATCGTTGTGGAACCCATAAGCTTTCACCTCACACCTTTACCTTTGAAGAAGGAGCAAACTTTGATCGATTACGGCGCATGAAATCGTCAATAATCGACAATTCTTATGCTTTGTGTCGAGTTTGTATTGAGGGAAACATCAGCCATCTCTCTTCCCTCTGTTAGTCTGCCTTCCTCAACAGAAAGCTTGCTTCTGTAAACAAGAATCTCTGCTCAATGTTGTAGAGCTACATGTTTTGTCTCCAAAAGTTAATATGTAACGAAAAATACAAAAACTCCTCTGCTCTTGTCCACCAGCCGATTCCCTGTCAGGATCCCTGAAGTTCCTCAGCTTGGGCTCTGGAGCCAGATGGGTATCCATCGCTCCTATTTCTAGGATGGAACAAGCCCTTTGGGCGGAGTAGAGGGATCCCCGTAATCACACTTGCCTTGGCAGGGTTGTTTTTCTTTTGATCGAGTTTGGCTTGGGAGCGTCTCGGTTGGGAGTTACGGAGGATAACAGCCAAGGGATGCCGGCTGCTGAGCGTTCTACAATGCCAGGAGAGATTCCCAGCGGGTGCACATCCGGCGGTGGGTTGGGATCCTTGATTTTGTCTCTGGCTTTCTTGAGAGGCTGCCCATGAAATTGGCCTATTGGATGTACGCTGGCCCTGCCCATATCGGCACGCTGCGGGTGGCCAGCTCCTTCAAAAACGTTCACAGCATCATGCACGCTCCTCTGGGAGACGACTATTTCAACGTGATGCGTTCCATGTTGGAGCGAGAGCGGGATTTTACTCCGGTAACCACCAGCGTCGTTGACCGGCAGGTGTTGGCGCGGGGATCCGACGAAAAGGTGATTCGCAACATCGTCCGCAAAGACGGCGAGGAGCAGCCGGATCTGATCGTCGTCACCCCCACCTGCACCTCTAGCATTTTGCAGGAAGATCTGCATCACTTTGTCCGGCAGGCCCAGTTGGCCAGTCGCTGCGATGTGGTGCTGGCAGATGTCAACCACTACCGGGTTAACGAATTGCAGGCAGCGGATCGCACCCTGCAGCAGATTGTGGAGTTCTATATCACCAAAGCTCGCAAAAGCGGGGAGTTAGACGGCCTGCCCCAAAAGACGGAGCGGCCTTCCTGTAACATCCTTGGCATTTCCACCCTAGGGTTTCACAATGCCCATGATCTGCGGGAGCTGAAGGTGCTGCTGCGGGATCTGGGGATCCAGCTCAACCTGGTGATCCCGCAAGGGGCCAGTGTCCACGATCTCAAACACCTGGGGCGGGCTTGGTTTAATGTGGTGCCCTACCGGGAGCTGGGGCCGATGACAGCTCGCTATCTGCAGCAGGAATTCGGCATGCCTTACATTGAGATCACCCCGATGGGGGTGGTGGAAACGGCTCGCTTCATCCGCCAGATCCAGCAGACCCTAAACGAGCAAGGGATCCCTGTCGATTATGAAGCCTACATCCAGGAGCAAACGCTTCACATTTCCCAAGCGGCCTGGTTTTCCCGCTCCATCGACTGCCAAAACCTAACCGGCAAAAAAGCGGTGGTCTTCGGGGATTCCACCCACGCGGCGGCCATCACCAAAATCCTGGCCCGCGAGATGGGGATCCACGTGGTGTGGGCGGGCAGCTATTGCATCTACGATGGGGAGTGGTTCCAGGCAGAGGTGGGGGAATATTGCGATCAGGTCTTGATGACAGAGGACCACACCCGCGTGGCGGATGCGATTGCCCAGGCGGAACCTGCTGCGATTTTCGGCACCCAGATGGAGCGGCATGTGGGCAAACAGCTGCGGATCCCTTGTGGGGTCATCTCGGCCCCCATCCACGTGCAGGATTTCCCTATCGGCTACCGGCCCTTTTTGGGCTACGAGGGCGCCAACCAAATTGTGGACTTGATCTACAACTCCTTTACCCTGGGCATGGAAGATCACCTGTTGGAGATCTTCGGTGGCCACGACACCAAGGAGGTGATTCACAAGAGCCTGAGCGCCGATTCCGACCTCATCTGGACGCGGGAAGCCCAGGCGGAGCTGAACAAGGTGCCCGGCTTTGTGCGCGGCAAGGTTAAACGCAACACCGAAAAATTTGCCCGCGAACGAGGCTTGACCGAGATCGGTGTGGAGGTCATGTACGCCGCCAAAGAAGCTTTTGGAGCTTGAAGGGATCCCGTTGACAACCTTTACCCTGGGTGGGATCTTCCATCTGACGTTTGCCTATGCGTCTCCTGGTTACCGGCGGGGCGGGCTACATCGGCAGCCACACCTGCAAAGCTCTGGCGGCCTCTGGCCATCTGCCCATCACTTACGACAACTTGGTTTACGGGCACCCCTGGGCAGTTCGCTGGGGGCCGTTGGAGATTGGGGATCTCGCCGACCGGAAGCGGCTTGACCAAGTCATCCAGCACTATCGCCCAGAAGGGGTGATTCACTTTGCTGCCTATGCCTATGTGGGCGAGTCGGTCAAGGATCCCGGCAAATACTACCGCAACAACGTGGCCGGATCCCTGAACTTGCTGGAGGCCATGCGAGATCACGGGATCCCTTACATAGTGTTCTCCAGCACCTGTGCCACTTATGGGGTGCCAGAGCGGATTCCCATTCCCGAAAGTCATCCGCAACGTCCCATCAACCCCTACGGCCAGAGCAAGCTAATGGTGGAGCAGATCTTGCAAGATTTCCAGGTTGCCCACGGGATCCGATCCATTAGCCTGCGCTACTTCAATGCCGCCGGAGCCGATCCCGATGGTGAAATTGGGGAGGCCCATGACCCGGAAACCCACCTGATCCCCTTGGTGTTGGAGGTCGCCGGAGGCCAACGTCCCCACATCACGGTTTTTGGAGAGGACTACGATACCCCCGATGGCACCTGTATCCGCGACTACATTCACGTCACCGACCTGGCTCAAGCCCACGTGTTGGCGGTAGAAGCGCTGGCCTCTGGCCGGCCCATACAACCAGCCTACAACCTGGGCAATGGCCAAGGCTTTTCCGTCAAAGAGGTCATTGCCACCGCAGCAGCCGTGACCGGAAAGCGGATCCCGGTGCAAATGGGAGCGCGCCGCCCTGGGGATCCCCCGCGCTTGGTGGGCGATGCCGGCGCCATCCTTCGCGATCTCAACTGGAAACCTCTCTACACCGACCTGGCCGAGATCATTCAAACTGCCTGGCGCTGGCACCAGAAGCGACCCTACTTTGGGAAAGCCAAGCCCTCGGTGAGCTAGGAACGCCTAGCCCGGCGGGCGATAGGATAGGGAGAAACCGCCCGGCTAACAACTTCCCCGCCCCGCATGGACGACAAGATCACACCCGATACCCTCGCGGTTGTCATGACCACGGTGGGATCCGAAACCGAGGCCCATCGCTTGGCTCATACCTTGGTGGCCGAACGTTATGTGGCCTGTGCCCAGGTCTTGCCCGGGATCACGTCCTACTATCGCTGGCAGGGATCCCTGCAGACCGATGCCGAGTTCCTCATCCTGCTCAAATTGCCCGCAACTGCCTATCCCCGCCTGGAACAACGGCTGCGAGAGCTGCACCCCTACGCTGAGCCCGAGATCCTGGCCCTGACGGCCAACTTGGTGAGCACAACCTATTTGGCGTGGGCCCGCGACCAGGTAGGCTAGGGAATAGTGCACAGTTGGCCATGATCGCCCTCTACCCCGGCAGCTTCGACCCGATTACCCTTGGGCATCTCGATGTTATCGAGCGAGCCAGTCGTCTCTTTTCTAAGGTGATTGTCGCCGTCTTGAAAAACCCCAACAAAACCCCTCTGTTCAGCCCAGAGCAGCGGCAAGCCCAGATTAGCCTGTCCACGGCCCATCTCAAAAATGTTGAGGTTGATACGTTTTCAGGTCTGACGGTGGCCTACGCCCGTCAACGGGGGGCAAAGGTGATCGTGCGCGGCTTGCGAGTCTTGTCGGACTTCGATGTGGAGCTGCAAATGGCCCACACCAACAAGCTGCTGGCTCCCGAACTGGAAACCTTGTTCCTTGCCACCGCCAGCGAGCACAGTTTTGTCAGCAGCAGCCTGGTGAAGGAGGTCGCCAAGCTGGGCGGCCCCATCGATCATCTAGTGCCCGCTCCGGTGATTCGAGATTTGCGGGAGCGCTTTCCCTTGGCCTGAGGGCTCAGGGATCCCCTCTCCTTCCCCAATCAAAATTCAAAGGGCTGCATCCCTGCCGTCACCGGATCAAACCCCACCGGGAAGCAGGTGCTGTGATTGTAGAGGGATCCCCTCAAATTGGCCCCTTCCAAGCAGGCTCCCTCAAGGTCGGCATAGCGCAGGTCGGCACAGCGCAGGTCGGCCTTTGCCAGATTGCTGCCCCGCAGGTTGGCGTAGCGCAGGTTGGCCCCATGCAAATCGGATCCCTTGAGATTGGCCCCTCGCAGATCGGCCCCCCTCAAGAAGGCATACTCCAAGCAGGACTGGGGAAAATGGCGCTCTCCCCGCTGGTAGCGGCTGAGCAACTCTGAGGCCCCTTGTAGAGCACACTGGGCAATGGTTTGAGTCATGGTACTGCTCCCAAATCAGACTGGATGCCTTATTTCTATCCTCATCCCTATCATCGGGTTGGCCGGGTTTTGATCATCCCTGCTTAACAAATGATTTCAGTTTTTGAGTGGATTGTTGCCCCCAAGTTTTTTTGGAAAGATCTATCCTCAGAGATATAGAAGTCTTTCCTAATCGGCAGCTTGTGCGGCAATGTTTCTTAATTCTTTTTGTGAAGAATACTTAACGGCTGGACTTGATCGCCAACCCCAAACCCCACCGGGAACGCAAGCTGACCTGATCTTGCTGGGCTGTATGGATCCCTCAATTTCTTCTTTTTCAGCACTCCCCCAACCAGAAGGTGTTTCTCCAGATCTGATTGAACCAAGATAATTGGGATAATGATCGACTGGATCACATCCGTAGTTTGCGATTGAGTAGGGATTCTCTGCAAGCGATATAGACCCTTATCTCTGTTCAGGATGTTCACCTTTCTTTAACTAGAGCTCTATGCCCAAACGTAAGCGAATCGGGATCCTCACCAGTGGCGGCGATTGTGGCGGCCTCAACGCTGTGATTCGAGCAGTGGTGCGGCGGGCCCGCGACTACGATATGGAAGTTTATGGCATCAAAGATGCGACGGCAGGACTGATGGCTCGACCGGTGGAGGCGGAGCTGCTGGATGTGAAGCGGGTTTCCGGCATTTTGCGCTACGGCGGCACCATCTTGGGCACCGTGAACAAAGGCAACCCCTTCGCCTACCCTATGCCCGATGGCAGCTTGGTGGATCGCTCGGCAGAGGTGATCACCGGCTACCACCGGCTTGGGTTGGATGCGCTGATCGGGGTGGGGGGGGATGGCAGCTTGGCCATTCTCCGGCAACTGGCCCTGCAGGGGGATTGGAACTTTGTCGGGATCCCCAAGACCATCGACAACGATGTCGGTGCCACCGAGTATTCGGTGGGGTTCAACACAGCTCTGAGCGTGGCTGTGGAAGCTCTAGATCAGCTCACCTACACGGCCATCAGCCACAGCCGAGTCATGGTCATGGAAGTCATGGGGCGGGATGCCGGTCACATTGCCATCAGCGCTGGCATTGCCGGGGGGGCGCATGTGATTTTGATCCCGGAAATTCCCTACAAGCTGGAGAATGTCTGCAAAAGAATCCGCGACCGCAAAGAGCGGGGCAATAACTTCAGCATCGTGGTGGTGGCAGAGGCAGTTCGCACCGAGTCGGGGGAGCCGGTGACCTACACCAACAGCCTGGGGCAGTCTCTCTACGGCGGCATTGGCCATTACATCGGCAATGAGATCGCCCTGCGCACCGGCATCGAAACCCGGGTTATGGTTTTGGGCCACCTGCAGCGGGGAGGTACGCCTTCTCCTCTGGATCGCCTGCTGGGAGCAGCCTTTGGGGTGGCTGCTGTGGACTTGATCGCCCAAGGCAAATACGACCGCATGGTGGCCTGGCAAAATCGGCGGGTGGTGGATGTACCCCTGGCAGAGGCCATCTCCCAGTATCGGCGGGTGGAGGTGGACGGGGCTTTGATCGCCACAGCCATTGGCTTGAATACCTATGTGGGCGAGGTGGATCCGCAGCTTTTGCGCAGCATTTCCCCCTGATCTTCCGGCAAAAAGGACACGTGGGCAGAGACAATCTTCCAGCCGATATCGGGGAACCTGTACCCCATCTGGCTTTGGCGGCCCAAGCGAGGGATCCCGTTCACCGGACGGCGAAACTCTAAGGTGACCGAGCCGCAATCCGCCCCAAAGGTGACTACCTGCAAACGCAGCATCTCGCGGGCCAAATTCGTGGGAGGACGCCGTTGGCGAAAAGCCTTGATCTCGTCTCCCCCGTAGAGATTTTCCCCCACACCAAAGCGCACCACCTGGGGGCCATCCCAAAACAGGCGGTTCAGGGTGGGCACATCATTGCTCGTCAGGGCAGCTTCGTACTGATGGTAGAGCATGCCTCTAACCCCCAAAACCCTGAACTTTGCTGAATTTACTGAGCTTTAGGCGGTTTGGCAAAAGTCATTGAGAGGGATATAGTAGACCAAGTTTCCCCCTGATCCTTGAGTCCACCGCAACGGTTGCCGGGAAGTGAAGGGGGAAAGCGCTCGGGGGGTATTCCTCAGGGCTTTGCGGGATACCGCCTTCCTGTTTGGACTCCGTCCCGCTGACGCGAACAGAGATAGGCAGGATGCGATCGCTTCTTTCCTGAACCATGTTCAGGAGAGTTCAGCGTGAATGTATCAGTTCGGTTAGCTCTGCCACCACCTCGGGGCGATTCACCACACTCATGGGCCGGGCTCTCGTGCAATCGAAATGGGATCCTATCGGCTCCAGGAGCAGCAGGAGGTTCTGGAAGAACAGCGGGATCCCATCGTGCGGCAAGACATCTCTAGGATCTAGGGGCTGAGAACGGCTTGCAAAGACCGCACATCGCAGTAGTACACCTGATGGCGGTGGGCATACCCCTTCAGCTCCACAGCCTGATGGGAGAAGCAGGCGGCTGCCTGCCCCAGCTGTTTGGCCAAGCAGGTATAGGTGTCCTGGCTGATCGCCAGGTCGGCGTTGAGGGTGCGGGTAGCGCTCTCGATGCGAAAGGCCAAATTCACCGTATCTCCCAGAGCCGTATATTCTTGGCGGGTGTTGTTGCCCACCTGGCGCACGATTGCCGAGCCTGTGTTGACCCCTGCCCCCAGACGAATGGGAGAAGGCAGCGGAAACTCACCGTTCAGCTGCTCGGTCATTTGAAACAGCTTCGCTATGGCCTGCAAAACCGACTTCACATCGAGGTGAATTCCCGGCGCTTCAACTCCTCCCAGGGGAGCGGTGTTGGCTTGGGGCACATGGAACCAAACGGCCATAATCGCATCGCCAATGTATTTATCGACAGTGCCCCCGTACTGCTGAATGATATCCCCACCCCGCCGGAACCAATCGCCCATCACCTGGGAAAGCAGGCGCTCGTCCAGTTGTTGAGTCAGTTGTCCGTAACCTCGCACATCCACCACCGCCACCGAGATCAGCCAGCGGGTTTGTAAAACCAGGGTGTCCGAAGGTTTGGCCGCAGGGCTGGGTTCCGAGCTGGCCAGGGATCCGCTGTGGAACTCCAGCTGGGATTGTCCAAGGGTGAGGTGATCCCCATCCTGCAGCAGGGTGGGAATGCTGACGCGGCGATTGTTGACAAACGAGCCGTTGCGGCTGCCCAGATCGATGAGATAGATGCTGTTGTTGTCGAGGTATTGCAGCAGGGCATGTTGGCGGGAAACGCTGGGATCGCTCAAGACGATGGCGTTGTCCTCATCACGGCCTAGGGTCCAAGCGGTCGCTCCCGAGAGAACGTGTTTTCTTTGGCTGCCATCCGGCTCTTTTAAGACTACATAGGGTGCGGCAGTGGCGGCAGATTCGCTCGTGACGCTCATGATGGGATAAGTTGTAGACGCGACCACACTTCAATAAATACGATACCCCGCTCCCCTTCGGTTGATCGGGAAGATGCCTGGGCTGGATTTCTAGGCTGTCTTCGTCGAGAGATGGAGGTCTGAGGATGGGCTTGGCGGGGGGCCAACCCGACCGATATCATTTTGTATAGATACGTTAAGGTCTATGCTGGATCCCTCCCATCCCATTCCCGCTGAGCAACAGCCGCTCCGGCAATATGCAGAGCTGAGGGAAGCCTTTCCTTTTTCCTGGCCTGCTTTGGGGTGGATCCCTTACTTAAAACGAATCTTTGGGGTTTGGGGAGCTGTTGTGCTGGCGGTTTCCCCGCTGGTTTGGAGCAGGTTTGCCGGAGATTGGGGCCACTTTGTCTCTGGGTCGGTGCTGGGGGCCAATGTCTTGCTCGGCCTGGTGTTGCTCCATCTCTACTTGGGATGGGCTTATGTGCGGCGGCGCTTGGTACAAGCCCAGATTCCCTATGAAGAAAGTGGCTGGTACGATGGGGCGATGTATGCCAAGTCAGAAGAGGAGCTGGCTCAGCATCGGCTGATTGTCAGGTATCAGATTGATCCTGTGTTGCAGCGCCTGCGACGGAGCTTGTGGGGCGTAGTGGGCTTGAGTGGGTTGGTGGCCCTGCTGTGGCCTCTGGGGTAGGCAGTTGGTTGGCTGTTTTTAGGATCCCGGACAGTGCACATCACTTCTGATCTGGCTCAAACCTTGCGACCCACCGCTGTGGCCATCGGGAACTTCGATGGCTTGCATCTGGGCCATCAGAGGGTGTTGCAACCGATTCGAGATTCTCTTCAGGGGGTACGTACTGTCCTCACCTTTCATCCCCATCCCCAGGAAGTCTTGACGAGGCGGCCTCAGCTGTTGCTCACTCCCCCTGCCGAAAAGCTGGATCTGTTGGCGCAAATGGGCTTTGAGCAGGTGGTACTGCTCCCCTTCACCCCTGCATTTGCCTGCCAGCCCCCCCAAGAGTTTATCCAAACGGTACTTGAACAGGGCCTGCGCGTTCGCCATCTCAGCGTCGGTTGGGATTTTTGCTTTGGTCACCGTCGCTCCGGCAACGCCCAAACGCTCCAGGCTTGGGGATCCGAGCGCTGCATTCCGGTGGAGGTGATCCCGGAGGCGAAACTGAACGGGGAACGGGTGAGCAGCTCTCGCATTCGAGCTGCCCTGGCGACCGGGGAGGTGTCCACTGCCGAAGCGCTCTTGGGTCGCCCCTATCGTCTGATGGGAGAGGTGGTGCAAGGGGATCAGCGGGGCCGACAACTGGGCTTTCCCACCGCCAACCTCCGCTTGCCTCCGGAGAAGTTTTTGCCCCGCGATGGGGTGTACAGCGTTTGGGTGGATGTGCCTGCTGCTGCGGCAGCTCTGCCTGGGGTGATGAACATCGGCCATCGGCCCACCTTTGCCGGTTTACAGCACACCGTCGAGGTGCATCTATTGGATTGGACAGGAGATCTCTACGGGCAAGAGGTGCGGGTGGCGCTACGGGGCTTTATCCGCCCAGAGCGGAGATTTCCCACGGTGGCAGATTTGATTCAGCAAATTCAGCAAGATTGCCAAACAGCCCGCCAGCAATTGGGTTTGGCTGAGCAAGTGGGTATGGTGTAGGGGGATCTATGCCGAAGAGAGCTCGCAAGCGCCAAGGCTCACCCAGGCGCTGGTGCCATCTCGCCAGTATTCTTTTTTCCAGATGGGGGCGTTGTGCTTGAGGGTGTCGATGGCAAATTGGCAGGCAGCAAACCCTTCGGCCCGATGAGGGGTGCCCACCGCCACCAAGACGCTGATCTCGCCAATGCGCAGCTTGCCGATGCGGTGGTGGATGACCACACTGTTGGCGTCTGGCCAGCGCTGCTGAATTTGTCGGGCAATATCGGCGAAGACCTTCAGAGCCATGGGCTCGTAGGCTTGGTATTCCAGGTAATCGACAGGGCAGCCATTGGTGTTGTCTCGAACAGTGCCGCTCATCACCACCACAGCTCCATTGCCCGGATGGGAGGCCTCTTGGTGGACACGGTCGATGGATAGGGGAGCCAGGGTAATCTGGAAGGAAGTCTTCAGGACGGTCAGGAGCATGACTCTAGTCAATAATAAGCTCAACTATACTGAAAATAATGTATAATATGTTCAGTACGGATTACTACCAGTTGATCTTTCTGTTTACTTTCGAGTCTGCCAACATGGTAGCCAAAGCAAAGCAGAAAATTGGTAGTAAGACGACACGGAAACTGCGCTTTGGGTATTCTACTCAAAGCTTTGCGGGATACCGCCATTCTGTTTGGACTCCGTCCCGCTAACGCGAATGGAAACAAACAGAATGCTATCGCTGCATAGTTGAACAGTGATGTTCAGCAGTGTTCAGCGTAAATGTATCAGATTCATGATGGCCCAATAAGGGATCCCCACAGCAATGCTATCGCTTCTGACCATTCCACCGTAGCCCCGTAGGTGTCCCCCGTGTGCCCTCCCAACTGGCGGTAGATCCAGTAGCCCACGGCCCAAGCCCCCAGGGCGGATCCCAGCGTCCAGAGCAGCAAAGGGGGCCAAGCCAAGATCCCAGCCCAGCCCAACCCCCCGGTGATGGCCAGCACAAGCAGAGTGCCCGGCCACAGGGATCCCGGCAGGGAAGTGGAGTCTTTGAGGAAGCGGGCGGATCCCTGCTCTCGCAGGTAGGGGTACAGGGCAATGGCGAGCAACTGGCCCCAACGCCCCCAGGCGGGCACCAGCAGCAAGAGGGGCCAAGCTCGAACGCTGCTCAGGGCAGCAAATTTCAGCAGCAGCAGCAGCACCAAGGCCAGTACCCCATAGGCCCCGGTGTGGCTATCGCTCATCACCTGCAGACGGCGACGGGATCCCTGCAAGTCAGATTTTTGCCCATCCTCAGTTGACCGTTCCGGATCCCCTTTGTAAGGATTCTTGTGGACATTGATCGCCAAGCCATCGGCAGTATCGGCCACCCCGTCCAGGTGCAGCCCACCGGTCAAGAGAACCCACAGGGCCAAGAGCAAAGCGGCCCGCACCGGATTGGGGAAAATCTGCAGCAGGATCCCAGCCAGGTAGAGGATCCCGCCCAGCAACACACCTACCCCTGGCAGCCAGGCGGCAATGCCCTCAAACGGCAAGTCTCCGACCCACCCCAGAGGCAGGGCCGTGTAGAAGGTCAAGGCTGCCCAGAAGCGCCGCAATCGCTCAGTCCTTGAGTCTGTGTAAAGGGATCCGCCAATCCAGCCCTCTGGGAGAGAAAATAGGAATCCTTGCGAACGGTGCGCCCCACCACAATGGTGAGCTTGACAATGGTGAGCTTGACAATGGTGAGCTTGGCCACCAAAGCTCCGATGGCGCCCACCGCGGCCAACACCAGAAAGAGGGCTGCTTTTTCAGAAAGACTGGGATCCGCGGAGTCTGGTTCGAGTTCATGCTGAAGATCCTGATACATTTACGCTGAACACTGCTGAACATCACTGTTCAACTATGCAGCGATAGCATTCTGTTTGTTTCCATTCGCGTTAGCGGGACGGAGT
>NZ_JBSRZW010000011.1:0-80800 GCF_054058015.1 Thermostichus sp. MS-CIW-30 | reverse complement strand
CTCGTAGTAGCAAAGGGATTGCAGCTTGACCGCGTTGACGATCTTCTCCGGCGTGTTCTGGTTGACCCAATTCAAGGCTTGGCCAAAAGCCTCCATCGTCGCGTCCAATTTGGCGGCTTGCGACTGGGGTACCTTGAGCTTGCAGGAGACGGTCAGGACTTGGGTCATGGTTATATTGTAACCTCGCATTCCTCCCGGCACTGACCCTATGGGTACAGTGCGGGGCTCCTGCGATTTCTAGCTGACAGTCAGCTCCAGATCCGTTCCCTTACCGACAAAGACTGCCAAGACCTGGACTTTGTGGTGCGGCATGCCGACTTGGTGGGCTATTCCTTTGTCCAGCAGCCAGCGGACTTGCAGTTGCTGGTTTCTGAGCTGGAGCGGCGGCAGGCTCGCCCCGATTTGGGCTTGATCCTCAAGATGGAAACGCAGCGGGCGGTAAAAAATCTGCCGGCCTTGATCGCGACCGTTGCCGGCTGCCGGCCCCTGGGGGTGATGATTGCCCGTGGCGATCTGGCTGTGGAGATCGGTTGGCTGCGCTTGGGCGAGATCCAGGAGGAACTGCTGTGGATCTGCGAGGCAGCCCAGGTGCCGGTGGTCTGGGCTACCCAGGTGCTGGATCAGCTCACCAAGGAGGGCTTGCCCTCGCGGCCTGAGCTTTCCGATGCGGTGATGTCTGCCCGCGCCGAATGTGTGATGCTCAACAAGGGCCCCTACCTGCTGGAGGCGGTTGCCCTCCTGGACGAGCTGCTGGCTCGGATGCAGACCCACCAGCACAAGAAAAGCCAACGCCTGCGAGCTCTGTACTCCTGGAGGTGACCTGGAGCTGCCCTAGAGACGGAACTTCTCCCCCAGGTAATACTTGCGCACCAAGGGATCCGCCGCCAGCTCCGCCGCCGTGCCCTTGGCCAAAATGGCCCCGTCGTTGAGGATATAGGCCCGGTCGGTGATCTCCAGCGTCTCCCGCACGTTGTGGTCAGTAATCAAAACACCGATGCCCCGTTGCTTGAGCTTGGCCACCACCTCCTGAATATCCGCCACCGCGATGGGATCCACCCCCGCAAAGGGCTCATCCAGCAGCAGAAATTTCGGCCCGTGGATCCCAGCGGCCAAGGCACGGGCGATCTCCGCTCGGCGACGCTCCCCCCCCGATACCTGCAGGCCCAGGCTGTGGGCCACGTGGGCGATGCGAAACTCCTCCAGCAGTTGGTTGAGCCGCTGCTGCCAGAGGCGGCGAGGCACCCCCGTTTGCTCCATGATCAGCAGCAGGTTGTCTTGGATGCTGAGGCGACGAAAAATACTCGGCTCCTGGGCCAGGTAGCCGATCCCCAATTGGGCCCGGCGATGCATGGGCAGGTGGGTGATGTCTTGGTCATCCAACCAGACATGGCCGCGGTTGGGCTGGATCAGGCCAGTCATGATGTAGAACGTGGTGGTTTTCCCCGCCCCATTGGGGCCCAGGAGCCCCACGATTTCCCCCTGCTGAATGTTCAGGCTAACGTCGCTCACCACCTCACGGCGGCCATAGCGCTTACAGATGTTTTCTAAGTAGATCTGCATAGGGCCGGCACAGGGCTGCTGATCAATGCTTACTGATTCTGTAGGGCTGATTCTCTCCAACCGACAGGGATCCCGGCTGCCGCAGCGCACAGGCTACTTCCTCAAAGATGCCCCAAACCCCGCCCACAATCCAGGGGAGTGTAGGCAAAGTGGATCCCTCTCAAGCCAACCGGAGGGATCCCTAATGGGGTTCTCATAGCTCACGGCAACTGCTCGCCCCCCTCAAAATGGGATCATTTCACTAGGGGATCCCTGGCCTTCCCATGCTTCGCTGCCCAGCTTGCTACTGGCTCAACTCCAACTCCGATTATCGCTGTCGTCGCTGTGGGCACTTTTTGCGCCATCGCCCGCTTCCTGTTGCCGAGAAACTCAACCCAAGAAGGCCAACAACCAGCCCTGCCGGCTGGCGGGAAATCCGCTGGGATCGCGTCCTGACTTCCTCGGCAATACTCGGGGTTTTGGTGGGGTTGGGGCAACTGTCTTGGCATTGGGTGCAGCCGCTGCTCAAAGATCCACCCCTTCCCAGTGTTGGCAACGGCCCGGCAGCTTCGGGACGATAGGACTCCAAACGTCATCCCGCCCTGAGAGAGCCTGCTATCAGGTGGGCCAGACAGACCTGCGGAGTGGCCGAAGCCAGAAGATGCCACTATCATGTGACCAGCGCAGAACCATCCCCCTCTGCTGTGTCCCTTCACGTAAACCTTCAAAATTGTGAGGCTTGGTAACCATGAACCTCAATCTCAAAGTTCCCGCCATTTGGGCAATACTGGCCACGGCAGCCTTGGCTTCCTCTGCCGCAGCCACAACCTACAACTCTTGTTTTATGCGCTACCTCATGGCTTCCCGCACCTGTCCCAACTGCCGCCTGGGATCCATTGAGCTGAGCAATCTGGATTTGGCGGAGGCCAATTTCAGCGGTTCCGATCTCATCGAGGCCAATCTGGAGCGCACCATCTTGACAGGTGCCGATCTCAGCCAGTCTTACCTGGTGGGGGCCAATTTGCGACGGGCCCAATTGAGCGGAGCCAACCTGAGTGGCGCTTACCTGGAGGGGGCAGACTTGCGGGGGGCCAACCTGCGGGGGGCCGATCTCTCTTCTGCATCCCTGTACGGCGCCGACTTGCGGGGGGCCGATCTACGCGACGCCAACCTGGTTGGGGCTGACCTGCGCTTTGCTCGCACCTGGGGCGCACGCCTGCAGGGTGCCGTTCGGGAATAGTGCCAAAGGCCGAAGCCAGCTTCCCCTCTCCCTCTCTGGGAGAGGGACTAATGAATAACGCGTACTAATTGCGTAATGCGGATGGCGAGACTCGAACTCGCAAGGCAAAGCCACACGCCCCTCAAACGTGCGCGTATACCAATTCCGCCACATCCGCTTCCGAGCCTAACCATCATAGCGACAGAGGGGTGGAGTTGTTAAGGGCATTGGCCATTTTGCAGCTATGGCTTGTCCTGCCTCGGCAAAGTTAAGGCAACTCCACCGACGTGGGCTTGGAAGCGTGGGGCAGTCCCCACCCCAACTTCTCTCGCATAACCCGGAAAAATTCCGGTCGGCGCAGGCGCATCAAATCTGTCCAATAGGGGGCACGTACCACCCGAATCTGGTCTTCCGGCATGATGTAGCAGCCGGCATTTCCATCTACCACCAAAACCAGTGGCTGAGGGGTAACGGGGCTAATCCATACCTCCTCCGAATCGGGGAAGACCAAGGCCCGCGACGCCATGGAATGGGGGCAGATGGGAATCAGCTGCAAAACCGGCACCCCCGGTGTGATCACCGGCCCACCCGCCGAGAGGGCATAGGCCGTCGAGCCGGTGGGAGTAGCCAAGATGACTCCGTCGGCAGCCACATCCAGAGGTGAGTGATCCCCGATGGTGATCTCGAAGTGGCACATGCTGGTCAAAGGCTCGCGGTGCAACACCATCTCGTTTAAGCTCAAGACCTCCCAGCGCAATTCTTGCCCTCGGTAGGCTTGCACCAGCAACATGCTGCGGCGATCCAGGGTGTATTCCCCGGCAATGGCGGCACTGGCTGCCTCTTCTAGGTGAGGAAGGTAGGTCTCCGTCAGAAAGCCCAGATGGCCCGTATTCACCGCCAACAAGGGGATCCCTTTGGGGGCCAGTTGCCGTGCTGCTGCCAAGACGGTGCCATCTCCCCCCAACACCACCGCAAACTTCATGGTTTGATCAAATCCAGCCGGAGCCAGGCTATCTACTTTGGTCAGGCAGATGGGGCTGTCGGGCTTGGCATAACCGAGGATACCGCTCCAGTTGGGGGCCACACAGACTTCCCAGCCCTGCTCCTGAAACCAGCGGGCTAGGGTTTCGCTGCTGCGTTTGGCGGCGGGTTTGGCGTCGTTGTAGAGGATCCCGGCTTTGGGCTTGGTCATGGGCAATGGGAAGGCAGAGGTGCCAAAACTCTATCAGTTCTGCAGGCCCCTCTGCTGGCCAGGTGATCCATTCCACAATTTCTGCCAGCAGACTTCGCTGATACATTGACGCTGAACAAGACGGGTAGCTTGCACGGCGAGGCCATGCCCTGCTGCCCGGGGCTGCAGCGATTGCATCCTGCTCGTTGCCAATCGGCAGCTCAACCCTGGCAGGGCAAGAAGCTACGAGAAGCTACGAGGAAAAACGAGTGACGGCAGGTTGGAACGAGTACCTCAATCGACAGGGCGACCCCGGTACATCAGTCGGTACTTCACCTGCGGGGTCAAGTCTTTTTGCCCTGGATCCCCTTCCGCGGTGATGGGTTGTGGAGGGGCGGTGGGAGAGTGGGCGCTCGGCTGCGGGGGAGGGGTGGAAGAAGATGTACGGCTGACCTCCGCCGGCCATAAGCCCGCTTGCTTCAGAGCCCTATGGAGCGCCTCCGTGTCAATAGGCAAAAACCACCTGGCAGCCTCGTAAATCCGTTCGAGGGAGTGGAGAAGGTCGCCGGCCTCCGCCAAGCCAGGGATCACATCTGCTGCCCCCTGATAAATTGCCCAGCGCCGCTCTGCAGGCTCGATGTGGCGACGGGGGTGATGAGTCAGGATCACAGGGATGTTGGGCAGCTTACTTTGGCACTCTCGACAAAAGGCATAGGGGTTAAACAGCCCCGTCGTCATGTCCACCACCATCAGATCCAAATCCAGAGGCTGACTTGCTGCCACCTCCAGCAGATCTTCACGTGGGGAAATCGGCACCACAGAGTGCCCCTGAGACTCCAGCGCCAACTTCCAGAGATGAATTTGCGAGGGCTGGCCCTGAGCTAGCAGTATGGTTTTTCTCACAGTGGATGGAGAGATGTGAGTAGAAGGAAAGGCAAAGGCTTGCACCACTTGATGATCCGTCGTACGTCAGAATCTTGTGCAAGGCGCAGTGTAGCATCCTTAAGAGGAGCAAATGGTGACCGGATATACAAGTGCTGCTGTTTAGGCCCAACACTCTACAAATTAAATCCGGATTAAATCCGGATCCCCAGCAGCCGACAGCCCATTTCTGGGTGCGGCCTGTCCAATGGCCTCAATGTTTCTCCTGCTCAACCCAATCCGGGATCCCTTCTTTCTCACTTTCCAATTCAGCTTGCAGGGCCTGCCACTCTTCTGGGGAGAGGGAGCGGAGCCTCTCTTGAATCTGCTGGGTCTCAAAGCTGGCCCACTGAGCCTTCAGGGTCATTTCCCCCCGCAGCACCCGCTTCAGGTAGCCAAAAGTCCACCCCAAGCAGGCCAGCAGGAGCACCACGCTCGATATCTGCTGCGCAGCCCCCGTATCCAAGCCCGCCCAAAGCAGCAGGCCATAGAGGATCCCTCCCCCCAGCAGCAGGGCCAAGCCTATGCCAAGAACGTCCAATCTGCGCATGGCTCAGTGGATCCGACAAACGGCTGACCTTACAGCGACCGAGGCTTGGGCCGAAACGTCATGAAGGGAGCCAAGAGCACCATGCCGGGAAAGAAAAACAAGACCAAGAAAAACATCAGCACCTTTTCCCAAGCACTGCCTGAAGTCCAGCGTTTGTCCACGTACAGCAGAGACAACAGAGGCAGCACCAGCAAATAGAGAACAGCCAAACCGGCATAAGTTAACCCAATCAACGATGTAGTAGAAGCCATGTCGAGTGCGCTCCGCAGCTAGACCTATGTCCAACAAATCTAACAGGATTGTAAAGGGATTTGTCAGCTTGGGGGAGTTCGTAACTCAGCCAACTGACCACAAACTGACTACAAGCTGGTGCTGATCGCCCCAACGGGGCAGGTGGCAACACACTGTTCGCACATGACACAGCGGTTGCGAGAGAACTCCAGCTTCCAGCTGGGAGCAGAAATCTTCAGGGCCTCGGTTGGGCAAACTCCCGTACACAATCCACAGTCCACGCACAAGTCTGGGTCGATTTGAATTTCCTTGGCCCGTTCAGTCACCTCAATGCCCAAAGACTGCACCCACTCCAAGCCTGCTTCCACCTGGTCGATATCCCCCGACAGCTCCACCACCAAAGTACCCACTTCGTTGGGGGCTACCCTGGCGCGCACGATATTGGCAGCCACATCGAAGTCTTTGGCCAACCGATAGGTGAGAGGCACATTCACCAAATGGCGGGGGAAAATGAGGGTGACTCGTTTGCGCACGGATCTTGAGTGTTTTGAGTGCAGCAACTTCCTTCAGTATGGCAGGCTTGTGAGGTTCAGTTTGGCCGTGAATGCAGCTCACTTCCACCCTCCACAGGACACCCAAGGCGAACCCCACAGCGGTAGGGCGGGGCTTTGAACCCAGTTTTTCGGTGAGCTCAGCTTCTTGGGAAGATCACCAGAGGCAGCGCGTGAGACAACGGCGCCATTATCAGCGTGCCCCTCTCACCAAAAGCTATCTGTGGAAGCCGACCCAGAGCCTGCCACAATAGGATGGAGAGCGTCCCCGATCCCTATGAACCCATCTTTTGCTCAGCCCCGTCTCAACTCAGAGCAGTACCGCCAGATGCTGGTGCGGGATGGCGAACGTCGCTTCCGCGAGTGGCACACAGCCTTCCTCAAGTATCAACAGCAGTTTTTGCAAGAGATGAAGCAACTGCGTCTCCAGGGTTCCTTGCATCACTGAATGGTTAATGCCCACCGTCCCCACCTTGCACCCGCTGCCAGTCTTCTCCAAGCCCGATCCCTCCCCAAGGCCTACGGCCTGCCAAGGCGAACGGCAAGAAACCTTGGAATTGCTGGAGTGGCCCCGCCTTTGTCAGCACTTGGCCACCTTTGCGGCCACACCCTTGGGCCGCCGCGCCTGCTTGGAGCTGGATCCCTGGCAGAGCCGCGCCGACAGCGAAGCCTACCTTGAGCAGACGGAAGAGGCGATCCGCCTCGATCGCACACAGGCCGGGGGACTTTCTATGGCAGGGATCCACAACTTGCTGCCGGCTTTGGAACGGGCCGAACGGGGGGGGATCCTGAGCGGGGAAGAGCTGGTGCAGATCGCTACAACTCTGGGGGCAGCCCGCCGCATCCGCCGCCTGATCGATGATCATGACCATCTGCCCCACCTGCAGGCCTGGGTGAGCAACCTGCGCACCTACCCGGAGCTGGAGCAGGAGATCTTCCGCTGCCTGGAGGAGCATGGTGAGGTGCGGGACAGCGCCAGCCCTGCCCTTGCCAATCTGCGCCAGCAGCAACGGCAACAGCGCAGCCAGATCCAGGAGCGCCTGCAACAGTTGATGAGCCAGTACCCCCAGGCGCTGCAGGATACCCTGATTGGCCAGCGGCAGGGGCGGTTTGTCCTGATGGTCAAGGCCACCCATCGGGATCTCATCCGCGGCCTTGTGCACGACAGCTCTGCCAGTGGAGCCACCCTCTATGTGGAGCCCTACGCTGTGGTGGAACTGGGCAAC
The DNA here is from genome assembly GCF_054058015.1 of Thermostichus sp. MS-CIW-30. Classification (NCBI taxonomy): domain Bacteria; kingdom Bacillati; phylum Cyanobacteriota; class Cyanophyceae; order Thermostichales; family Thermostichaceae; genus Thermostichus; species Thermostichus sp. MS-CIW-30. The sequence continues at coordinate 73,392 of NZ_JBSRZW010000011.1, read as the reverse complement.
CGCTGGCGAGAAACCCAAGCTCAGATTCAGGCGGAGGAAGAGCGGATCTTGGCCGCGCTCTCGGCTCAGGTGGCAGCCGTGGCCACCGATCTGGAGCATTTGCAGGGGGTGATGGTGGGGTTGGATGTGGCTCTGGCTCGGGGTCGCTACAGCCTCTGGCTGGACGGCAATCGTCCCCAGTTTGTCTCGGCAGGATTGCGCCTGCGTCAGGCCAAGCACCCCCTGCTGCTCTGGCAGTCCCGCGCCGCTGCCCCTTCGGAGGGTCAAGGCTCTGCCGTTGTCCCTATCGACTTCACCCTCGCGGACTCCATTCGTGTCGTGGTTATCACCGGCCCCAACACCGGCGGCAAAACCGTTGCCCTGAAAACCCTGGGCCTGCTGGTGCTCATGGCCAAGGCGGGGATCTTCCTGCCGGCTCAAGATCCGCCCCAACTGCCTTGGTTCGACGGGGTTTACGCCGACATTGGGGACGAACAATCGCTGCAACAAAATCTCTCCACCTTTTCAGGGCACATCCGCCGCATCAGCCGTATGGTACAGGCCCTGCAGTCCACTCCAGAGCCGGCCCTTGTCCTGTTGGATGAGGTGGGGGCGGGCACGGATCCCACCGAAGGAGCTGCCCTGGCGGCTGGGCTATTGGAGTACCTCTCGGAAAGGGCACTGCTCACCCTGGCTACCACCCACTACGGCGAGCTAAAGGCCCTGAAATACCAACATCCCGGCTTTGAAAATGCCTCAGTGGAGTTCGACGAGGTCACCCTGGCCCCCACCTATCGCCTCTTGTGGGGGATCCCAGGCCGCTCCAATGCCTTGACCATTGCTCAACGGCTGCAGTTGGATCCAGAGATTCTGCGGCGGGCCCAGCGGCACCTGCAAGGGGAAAGCCAGGTGGATAGGGTCATTGCCGGCCTGGAAGCGCAGCGGGCTCAATTGGAAGAGCGGGCGGCCCAGGTGGGATCCCTGCATCGAGAGCTGGAGAGCCTACATCAACAAATGCAGCAGCGCAGCCGCCAAATCGCCGAGCGAGAAGCCCGGCTGGAGCAGAAGCAAAACCAAGAACTGCAAGCCCTGTTGGCTGCTGCCCGTCAGGAAGTGGCTGCCGCCATCCGCAGATTGCAGCAGGGAGAGGATCCCCAACGCATTACTGCCGAGCTGGCGCAAATCCAGCAGCGCTACTCTCCCCCACCGCCGCCCGTGGATATGGAGTTTGTGCCAGAGGTGGGAGATCGGGTGCGGCTGAGAGGCTTGGGGCAGACGGGAGAGGTGATCGCCATCGAAGGAGATGTATATGTAGTGCGCAGCGGCATCCTCAAATTCACAGTGCCACGGGGGCAGTTGGATCCCATTGATGAACACCAGGCTAAGCAACGCCAACGCCCCAAAGCCCCACCTCCCTCCCCTGCAGCCACCGCTCCCCTGAACCTGCGCACCAGCCAGAACACCCTCGATCTGAGGGGGAAAACCGTTGCTGATGCTGAGGCCATTCTGGAACAGCACTTTGCCCAAGCTCCTCCCGGCCCGGTTTGGATCATCCACGGCCACGGCACAGGGCGCCTGAAAGCCGGCGTCCAGGCTTATCTCCAAAATCACCCGCGCGTTCAGCGTTTTTCAGCCGCTGATCCCGAAGACGGCGGTACTGGAGTGACCGTGGCTCATTTACAGTGAGGCTTGTACAGTGAGGCTTGCCAGTGCCAGAAGGGAGTAGAGGTGGTCGCGTTGGCATTCTCGAGTCGGAGACCGGACAAGTGCCGGGCAATGTCTCAAGCTTGACTGTGGAGCACTGCCGCTGCTGAGCTGACGGGCTGGGATCCCTTCTGTTGCCGCTGGCTTTGCCAGAGCCAGTAGCCCCGCACCAGTTGGCTATCCCCAATGAGCTTCAACATCACCGCCACCGTTGCACCTGTCCAACTGAGAGGCCCAAAGGCGGCGCCTGCTGCTGCCAACAGCGCCAACCCAGAAAGATTTAGCCCCAAGCCTTGCACCCACATCCACAAGACAGTCTCGCGCTCTGACATCTGTCAGCTCCTAGAGGAGAAATAGGATAGCCCTACTGTCCTGAATCTGAGCAGAGACGGGGATGGGGTTGAGCCTTGACACCGCTGCCCAAAGCTGCACACTTGAGGGGGGCATATTCCCCCTACGGATGGGCTGCTTCACCCAGCCACTCCTGCAATCGGGCCAGAGCCAGCCGCTTCTGGGCAGCGGAGCGTATCGTGCCCTCCGTGAGCCGATTGAAGCCATGCACCAACCCCTTGCCCCCCAAAGCCACCAGCGTTACCCGATGGGTTTGCCCTGGCTCAAAACGCACTGCGTTGCCGGAAGGGATGTTGAGGCGCATGCCAAAGCTGGCGGCGCGATCGAAAACCAGGGCTCGGTTCACCTCAAAAAAGTGAAAATGGGATCCCACCTGAATGGGCCGATCCCCTCGGTTGGTAACCTCCAGGGTCACGGTGGCCCGTCCGACGTTGGCTTGGATGGGATCCTCTGCCAGCAACAGTTCCCCTGGGATCAGGGCCGGCTCTGCGTTGGCAGCAGGGTTGGTTCTGGATTGGCGAGCCATGGGGACGACCTCCTGAAGTCTCTGGGTCTTTGGAGCATCTGGGGGATCCCTAGCGAATGGGGTGGTGTAGGGTAACCAGCTTGGTTCCGTCGGGGAAAGTAGCCTCCACTTGAATTTCCGGGATCATCTCTGGGATCCCGGGCATCACGTCCTCGCGGGTCAGCCACGTCAGCCCCTCGCTCATCAGTTGGGCGACCGTTTTCCCCTCCCGCGCCCCTTCCAAGACTGCTGCGCTCAAGTAGGCCACCGCCTCAGGGTAATTGAGTTTGAGGCCCCGCTGCCGCCGATCCCGAGCCAACTGGGCAGCCAGGTAGATCAACAACTTGTCTTTCTCCTGGGGGGATAAGTACACGGGACAACCTCAAAGATAAAAAAGGATACAGGGGGGACAGCAGCAGGCCCAGTTGGCCTAGAGTTGACCGAACTCATGCGCAGAAATCCCCAGTCTTGGCGCAGCGGACTGTTGCTACGCAACAAGGTGGCTAGCCGTAGTTCATCTTCTACCACCTCTGGGCAAAAAAGGGGAGCCCAGGCTACAAGAGATTTCACTCTCTCCTGCACAAGCAGCAGTCTCAACCTCTTCCGACATCGGGTTTTGCAACTTCCTTCCTAGGCAACCCGCTATATAAAGAGTAACAATAGATGCATATAGATTAGAAGATGTAAAAGTCTGTCTGGATTCCTATCTCAGCTCTGAGTTGGTTTATCCTGGAGCAATTTACCGGCTCTGTATTAACAGTTTCCTTTGATAGGCGTTGACTGGGTTCTTTTGATCGGCTATGAAACTCGAACTGACTCCCCGCCAGCGGAAGATTCTCTGGGCGACGGTGCGCAGCTACATTGCGACGGCTGAACCTGTCGGTTCCAAAACCTTGGCCCAGTCCTACAACTTTGGGGTGAGCACGGCCACCATTCGTAACGACCTGGCCACCCTTGAGCAAGTGGGATTGCTGTTTCAGCCTCACACCTCCGCCGGACGGGTTCCTTCCGACTTTGGCTATCGGGTTTATGTCAACGATTTGTTGACCTCTGCCAACAGCGGTGGGATCCCCCACGATGCTCCTCAGCCGGATCCCCATCCCGCTCTGCAACAGTTGATGGATCAGCTTGGCCGTGAGCTGGGAGACGACCTAGACAGCCTCCTGCAAAGGGTAGCTCAGCTTTTGGCCCATCTGAGCGGTTGCATTGCTCTCATCACTCCTCCTCAGGGGCCGGTGGTAGCCATTCATCATGTGCAGTTGGTGTCGGTAGCGCCAGGGCGGGTGATGGTGTTGGTGGTAACCGACTCCTATCAAACCCATTCAGCTCTGGTCAGCCCCCCCGACTGGCCCAGCGACTCCCGAGAGGATTTGGAAGATGAATTGCAATTGCTCAGCAACTTTCTCACCCTGAAGCTGCGGGGCAAAACCTTTGCCGAGTTGCAGGATCTGAGCTGGCTGAAACTGGATGAAGAATTTCGTACCTACGGCCATTGGCTCCAGCAACTGCTGCGCTCGGTGGTGCAACGCTGTCTACAGCCCTCTCTGGGGCAGGTGTTCAGTGCCGGTATGGCCGAGTTGATGCGTCAGCCGGAGTTTTCCCAGGCCCGGCAGGTGCAGGCAGTGATGCAGTTGATCGAGGAGGGAGCCAAGCAACTTCAGGGGATGATTGGGCTCCATTTTGCCGATGGGGGTTTGCCCTCTCTGCCGAGCTCAACGGAGATGGATCAGGAGTCGGGACAGTCTGCCCGCAAGACCCCGGTGATCATCTACATTGGCAGCGAGAATCCACTGGAGTCTCTGCACCACTGTACGGTTATCGCCTCCACTTACCACCGTCGCTCAGCTCCTCTGGGTACGGTCACCTTGCTGGGGCCGACCCGAATGGCCTACGAGCGCAGCATTGCTGCTGTGCAGGCGGTGGCCTCTCATCTGACCCGAGCTCTTGCCTAAGGGATCCCATGAAGGCAGGCAGGGTCTGGGTTGCACCTGAGCAATAGCAAGCTGTGGCCAGGCTCTCTCCTCTCCACCTGCGGGTACAGTGCGCCATTCGGCAGCGGCAACTTCTTCACCCTGGCCAGCGACTGCTGGTGGCTTTTTCGGGCGGGCAAGATTCTTTTTGCCTGCTCCAAATCCTGCGGGATCTACAGCCTCGCTGGGGCTGGCAGCTCTTCGTTTTGCATTGCGATCACCGCTGGTCGGCAGATGAAACGGAGTGTGCTCGCTTTTTGCAGGGGTGGCTGCAGCAGCAGGGACTGCCTCATGCTGTTGAGACTGCGGATCCCATCCGCCGAGACGAAGCAGGGGCCAGGGCTTGGCGCTACCAACAACTGGACAAATGGGCCCGCATCTGGGATTGCAGCGCCGTGGTGATGGGGCATACGGCCACGGATCGAGCAGAGACGTTTTTGTGGAACTTGTTGCGGGGAACAGGAGCCGCCGGGCTGAGCAGCCTGGATTGGCAGCGGCACCTAGACGACCGGGATCCCACCTCTGCCCAGGTGGTGCGACCCCTGCTGGGTCTATACCGTTGGGAAACCGAACAATTTTGCCAGCAGCACCAATTGCCGGTCTGGCCGGATCGCAGCAACCAAGATCTGGCCCATTGCCGCAACCGTCTCCGCCTGGAGGTGATGCCCTACTTGAAGCAGCACTTTAATCCGCAACTGGAAGCGGCCCTAAATCGGGCTGCCACACTGCTGCAAGCAGAACATGAGCTGGTGGTAGCTCAAGCAGCTCAGCTATGGCCACAGGTATATGAGCCCGCTTTGCCAGGGCTGCGACGGGATCCCTTGCGGGCTGCCCCCTTGGCTCTGCAGCGGCAGGTAATGTTCCAGTTTTTGTCCCTGGTGTTGCCCCACCACCCCACCTTTGACCAGGTAGAAGCCGGGATCCAGCTCTTAAAAGCAGACCGAGGCAGCCGTAGCCCCGATTATCCAGGTGGGCACTGGCTGGAAGTGAAAGGGGATCACTTGGTTTGTTTCCATTAATTTTTCCATTAATTCCACTTCCCCGAAGGGAAGCGACTGATTCATTAATAGTAAGTATCACCACTGGTTGTGGCAATACTTGGATACGATTAGCATCTTATGGTAATAATACAGGCCCGAGTCCATTGGCTACAGCACCTGATATGACCACTGCATTTGTACCTACCCCATCACAATGGGCAACCAAGACAATAGATTTAAGCCCGTATGCTTCTCAAACCGCCGCCAGAATCAGATTCCAATTGCGAAGTGGATGGGGAAATGTTACTTATCTGGATTTATTTAATACCTCCAACTGTTAGCGATGGCTACCAACGATAACATGATGGGTACTTCTATGAGTACACCAACCACCGTGGCTAACGACGCACCTGAATTAAGACCAAAAAGTGATATGGCCACGGCAACTGCGAGTTCAAAAAAATTACTGGCACCAATCATCGCAGCCGGTGCACAAACCGGATGTGATAAACGGAGCAATTTTCCACCCAGCCAGGTTATAAAAAATATGAAGTAGGTTTGAATGGTCAGTGGTATGGCTATCAACAAAATGGTGTATGGATGATCCAGTATGTGTTCGCCCTGAAAGGCAAAGAGTAAAACCAGGGTTGAAAGCAATGCTAGTATGGAAACAGGACGAAGTGCCGGAAGAAATTTTTGTTCAAACCAATCCTTTCCTTTTCGTTGAGGCAATATCCGATTGGTCAGATAACCCGTAGTTAGCGGTATAACAACAAAAACAACCACCGAAGTAATCAGTACTTCATACGGTATCTGTATGTTGGTTACTCCCAGCAGCCATTTTACAATGGGTACAAATGCAACCGGCAGAATAAGATCGTTGACTGAAACTTGTATTAACGTATAATTGGCATCGCCTTTTACCAAATAACTCCACACAAACACCATGGCTGTGCAGGGTGCGGCACCCAGCAGAATGGCGCCTGCCAGGTACTGGTCTGCATCTTCCGGAGTGATCCAGGTAGCATACAGATTTTTAAAGAAAATCCATCCAAATAATGCCATGGTGAAAGGTTTGATCAGCCAGTTTACAGTAACTGTCAGCGCCAGCCCTTTCCAATTTTTTGAAACACCGCCTATCGATGAAAAATCAATCTGTACCATCATCGGGTAGATCATCATCCAAACCAACACCGCTACCGGAATGTTGATGGTATATATCTGCCAGCTTTCAAGCACCGAAACAGAATTCCCCAGTATTTTCCCAAGACCAATGCCTGCAGCAATGCATAGCGAGACCCAAACGGTAAGGTATTTTTCAAAAAACTTCATGGGTTGAAATTTAATTACAGCGTTTCCATTAATTCCACTTCCCCGAAGGGAAGCGACTCCCCCCGATTATAACCCTTGCCCAGAGGTCTTGTTTTCGGCTGCAATTTCCCCTTGTTTTTCTCCGCCGAGGGGCCTGAAACCCTTGCCCAGAGCGGGATCGACCGGGTCAACGGAAGAATCAGGGTTTGAGGTTTGTCGCCGACCCTGTCGCTAACCATGTTGGTGTAGAAATTAACATGGATCCTGGGGTCGCTGCCTGGATAGGTTGGATAGGTTGGGGGCTTGGGCCAGCCCTGGGCAATGGGGCTTGCTGGTGGCGTCCGTAGAACAGAGTCTATGAGAGAATCTCTCGGCCCAACCGTGGGAAAAGTGTCGAGCATGTTAAAAGTAGACGAAAATGAGATCTCGATAGGATGCTAGTTTGCCTATCGACTGTTGTCGCTATAGTGGCTGAACACCATGCTGGATCCCCTTTTGGAAGAGAAAATCCGTGAGCAAATCCGCACCCACAAGGTGCTCATCTACATGAAGGGCACCCCGGAAATGCCCCAATGTGGGTTTTCCTATGCCGCCGTTCGTGTGCTGGATAGTTTGGGCTTCCCCTACACGGCGATTAACGTACTCGAGGATCCTGAGATCCGCCAGGGGATTAAAGAGTTTTCCAACTGGCCTACTATCCCGCAGATTTATATTGATGGGGAGTTTGTGGGCGGTTGCGACATCATCCAAGAGATGCACGCCCGCAACGAGCTGCGTCCGCTGGTCGAGGCAGCCTTTGCTAAGGCCACGGCTCAATCTTAAGGGATCCCATCTCATCCAGAGGGGTTGCCATGCTTACCCCCGACTACCTTCGGCAGCACCTGATGGAGAAGCTGCAGGCTCTTCATGTGCAGGTGGAGGATGAGTCCCACCTTCACATCGGCCACGGGGGCGGGACAGGAGGGCACTACCGAGTTCAAGTAGTGTCGCCTTCGTTTGTCGGCAAAACGACCCTACAGCGACATCGCCTGGTGTATGCCGCTCTGGCGGAACACATGGGGCGGAGCATTCATGCTTTGGCCCTGCAAACTTACAGCCCTGAAGAGGTTTCTGCGCAAGGGATCCCTGAGCAGATCGGCTAGCATAGAGGGCAAAATCGCGGCCCCATCAGGGCAGAGGAGGGAGCATGGCAACTCTTTTGGCCACCTGGCTGATGTCAGCCTTGAGTGTAATGATCCTGGCTTGGCTTTTGCCCGGGATCCACGTCTCTGGATTCGGGGGTGCTTTGGTGGCGGCTCTGGCCATTGGTCTGGTCAATGGTTTGGTCAGGCCGATTCTCCGGTTGATCACCCTGCCGATTACAATTCTTACCCTGGGCTTGTTTTGGCTAATTTTGAACGGCATCTGCTTGGTCATTGCCGATAAGCTGGCCGGGAATGCTTTCAACATCGATAATTTCGGCTGGGCGTTTATCGGCGCAATTGTACTTTCCATCGTCAGCGGCTTGGTTCAGCAGGTTTTTGAGCAAGGTGCGCCGAACTGACTTCGTCCCCAGCCGTGAGAGGGCAGGGTTTGGTTCAAGATTGCAGGGGGTACGCTAGGGGAACGTCAACACTCAGCCCGACGATAACCAAAACCAACTTTAAGGGATCCCGATAAGCTTTACTCCATTGGCCCTGCCCGCTAAGTTTTTGCCGCAGAACCATAGGATTCTCCACAGATAGCCTGCACAAGATCTGCCAATGGCTAACATCAGCAGGATATTGCGAGCAGGCGTTTGATCTGTGGCTGCTTTATCTAAGCCTAGCAAATCGATAGGAAACCAGTAGGGGATCAAGTTGGTCGATCTGCAACTCAGGAGCTGGTTGGTATGAAGGCGTTGCTGCTCTATCCGCGTTTTCCTCAATCATTCTGGTCTTACAATCGCACCATTGAGATGGTGGGGCTAAAAGCGCTAATGCCACCTCTGGGCTTGATCACCGTTGCTGCTTTGCTGCCCCAACACTGGGAGATTCGCTTTGTGGATCGCAATGTAGCTGATGAAACAGAAGCCGATTGGCAGTGGTGCGATCTGGTGATCTTGTCAGCCATGTTGGTGCAGAAGCAGGATTTCCACGCCCTCATTCGCAAAGCGGTGCAGTTGGGCAAAAAAGTAGCGGTGGGCGGACCCTATCCAACTTCTGTGCCACAGGATGCCCTGGAATCTGGTGCTCACTATTTGGTTTTGGATGAAGGGGAAGTGACCATACCGGCCTTTGTCAAGGCTCTAGAAGCTGGGCAAGAGTCGGGCATTTTTCGGGCTGCGGAAAAACCGGATGTAACCCAAAGTCCTTTGCCAAGGTTTGATCTGCTGCCCATGGATCAATACTTCATGATGTCAGTCCAGTTTTCACGAGGTTGCCCCTTCAATTGCGAGTTTTGCGATATCATCTCTCTTTACGGACGCAAGCCAAGAACCAAAGAGCCAAGTCAAGTGCTAGCTGAGCTACAGGCCCTCTATGACTTGGGCTGGCGGGGTTCGGTATTTGTAGTGGATGACAATTTTATCGGCAATCAGCGCAACGTCAAGCGATTTTTACGAGAGCTGATCCCCTGGAGCCAGAAGCGCAACTATCCATTTACCTTTATGACAGAGGCTTCAGTCAACCTGGCCGAAGATGAAGAACTGATGAGGTTAATGGTAGAGGCGGGTTTCTATGCTGTCTTTTTGGGCATTGAGACCCCAGACCAAGACAGCTTACAGATGACTCAAAAGCTACAAAATACCCGTCACCCTTTGGTGGAGGCCTGTCGCAAGATCAACGAGGCCGGACTGCTGATCTATGCTGGGTTTATTCTGGGCTTTGATGGAGAGCGGCCAGGAGCAGGGGAGCGCATTCAGGCTTTTGTCGAGCAAACCGGTATTCCTCAGCCGATGTTAGGCATTTTACAGGCTTTGCCAAACACGCAACTCTGGAATCGCTTGAAGAAGGAGGAACGTTTGCTGGAAGGGATCGGCGTGACTGAGTTCGGCGATCAAAATACGCTGATGAATTTCATTCCCACCCGTTCTCTATCGGAGATTGCCCGAGAGTATCTGGAAAGTTTTTGGAAACTGTATGATCCTGCACGATATTTGTCTCGCTGCCTGCAACAATGCCTGAATATCGGCATCAAAGATGGCCGGCGGCAAATGATGAAGCTGCCCCTTCGCAAAGGGATCCATCTGCTTCTACAACTCATCTGGCGGCAAGGGATCCTTCATCCCGAAATCCGCGCCCAATTTTGGCGGCAGCTATGGACGATTTGGCGACAGAAACCGAGCCTGCTGAACCTATATTTGGGCCTCTGCGCTGCAGGAGAACACTTTTGGGAATATCGGGAATTGGCCCGCGCCCGGCTTACCCAGCAACTGGGATACGATCCTTTGCTGGCCAGCTCATCTTGACAGTATTTCTGGGGGAATGGTCTATCGATAGAGGATGCCCGGATGGGGCCTATGCGGCGACGACAGTTGGGGGCGATGGTGCTGGGATCCCTGTGGGCTGTTTGGGGAGGCTCTCGGCAGGCCCAAACGTCCGGGCGCGGAGATTGGCTGGCCGTGGAGCTGTTCAGCCGCTGGAGTGCGGATCCCTTGGTCGAGTTGGAGCTGATGGGCCCTTTTGTTTTAAATCAGCAGCCTTTTCCAACAGGCACCTGGAAGTTACAGGTTCGCCGCCAAGAGCTCCTTCTGACCGGGCCGGGACAGCCTCGTCGCTACCAGGGATCCCTTTGGCTACAGGGGGGAGCCCTGCGCCGCTTCGCAGGGGAGGAGCGTCGCTATCGGGGTTGGGTACAGATTTGCCCGGAGGGTTCAGGTCGCCTGCATCTGGTGAACTGGGTCAAGTTGGAAGACTATCTGCTGGCTTTGGTGCCCAGCGAAATGCCTGCCGATTGGCCAGCCGCCGCCTTGCAGGCGCAAGCCATCTTGGCCCGCACTTTGGCCATTCCCCATCTGCACCCCGGCCCCAGAAGAGAATGGCCCTCTGCCCCGATAAGGCCATTGCAAGACTCCACCGCCCACCAGTTCTATGGTGGCCTGGCCTATGAGACGGCGGCGACCACTGCTGCGGTGCGGGCAACCCGAGGGCAGATCCTAACCCATGCCGGCCAGCCGATAGAGGTTCTGTTTCACTCCACCTGTGGGGGCCACACCAGCGCCAATCAGGATATTTTTGCCCCACCCGCCCGCCCCTACCTACAAGGGGTGATCTGTGACGGGTGTCGCGCCTCTCCCTTCTATGGCCCTCACAGCGTCCGGCTCAGCCGACGGGAGTTGGAGCCAGCCTTCGGCAACGGCGATCTGGAGATTGTGCAGTCGGATCCCTGGGGTCGCCCCCTGCGCATCCGCGTTGGATCCCAACTGTTGACTGGCCAAGAGTTTGTGCTGCGCCTTGGCCAAACCCTGGGTTGGGGGATCCTCCCCAGCAACCGCTTCACATGGGAACGTCTCCAGCCAAAGGCCGGCCAGCAGGAAGTGTACCTTTTTACCTATCGCGGAGCCGGGCATGGGGTGGGACTGTGTCAGTGGGGATCCCGCGGCTTGGCCGAGCAGGGCTACACAGCGCCGCAAATCCTCAATCACTACTTCCCCGGCACCCAGGTGATAACGTTGAGCTGAAGGCTGTTGGCCCCGACTCCAACTCTCATTTACTCCCGTGTCCCTTGCACACCCCCATCGTCGCCATCCTGCCTACTGCTACTGCAGTGAGCTGGAACATGCCCAGATTCTCAAGCGCCAGCAGCAGGATCCCTTGCCGTTTGCAGAAGCAATGGGTTGCATTGCCAATCGGGAAGCCGCTGTGGCCGCTGCTTGCGGCCCTTGAAGCAGTTGTGTCGTCAGCAAAACTGTTACATGGCTAACCCCTAAGCCACCTTGAGCAGGCGACCTTGGGCCATCGCACCCCAAGAAGCTGACCTCAGGCGGGGGCTTTGGGGGTGATCTTCACAATGGTGGGACGGGATCCCACCTGGGCTGACCCATTCGCTTGCGGCTCTTTGGCCATCCCGCCGCCGGTGGAAGTGGTTTGTGCTTTACGCCGCTTCTGCGGCACAGCATCTCCAGCCGGCTGGGCTGTAGGGCTGCTGGAGGCAGTTTTGGCTTGGGTTTTACTGACCGAGGAGCCCGCTTTGCCGGTCGAGCGGCTTTTCCCCTTGACCTCTGCAGAAGAGACTTCTTTTTCAGCCAGCACCTGCAGGGCCATTTCCAGGGTAACCGCTTCGGCAGGGATCCCTTTGGGCAAAGAGGCATTGACCTTGCCATGTTTGACATACAGCCCATAGGGGCCGTCGTGCAGATGAACCGGCTCGCCATCCTCAGGATGGGATCCCAGCTCCCGCAAGGGCTTGGCCGAGGCGCGCCCACGGCTTTTCTTGGGCTGGGCCAGCAGCTCCAGCGCCCGCTCCAGGCTGATGGTCAGCACATCCTCCTCGGCGGGCAGAGAGCGAAAATCGCCATCACAGACTACGTAGGGGCCGAAGCGGCCAATACCGGCCTGCACCTTTTTCCCCGATTCCGGGTGTTCCCCCAAGGTGCGAGGCAAGCTCAGCAACCCCAAGGCAATCTCTGGCGTGACCTGATCCGGTTTCAACCCTTTGGGCAGGGAGGTGCGCTTGGGTTTTTTGTTGTCCTCAGAAACTTCCCCCAACTGCACATAGGGGCCATAGGGGCCCTGCGGGATCACGTAGATGGGCTCTTGGGTTTCCGGGTGAAAGGCAATGGGCTTGGGGCCTTCCTGCTTCCGCTGGATTAGCTCCGCAATGTGTTCTGCGCTCAGATCGGCGGGGGGAATATCCTCCGGCAAGTTGGCGCGCACCTCTCCAGACTCAGTTTCAACTGCTACATAGGGGCCATAGGGGCCAATGCCGATCTTGACAGGCAGGTTCTCCAGATGGATGGAGCGGGCCAGGCCGGAATCAATTTCCAGCTCGCGCGCCTTCACCTGTCCCTCGAGACCCTGCTCGCCCAAGAAGAAATGGCGCAGATAGGGCAGCCACTCCGCCTGTCCAGAAGCAATGTCGTCCAGCGTTTGCTCCATCTCGGCGGTGAAGCGGGTATTCACCAGGTTGGGAAAGTATTTTTCCAGTAGCTCGGTGACTGCAAAAGCCGTGTAGGTGGGCACGAGGGCATTCCCCATCGGCCTGACGTAGCCACGGCTCATGATCGTATTCAAGATGGTGGCGTAGGTGCTGGGGCGGCCAATGCCCTCACTTTCCAACACCTTGACCAAGGAGGCTTCCGTATATCGGGCTGGAGGCTGGGTTTCGTGGGCAACGGGTTCCAGCTTCTGGCAGCGGAGGGGATCCCCCTGCCGCAACAGGGGCAGATGCACCTCCCGATCCTCTAGGGCAGCATCGGGGTCGTCGGATCCCTCCACATAGGCGCGGAAAAAGCCGGGAAAATCGATGCGCTTGCCGCTGGCCCGGAACACCGCATCGTCTACGGCGATGAGTACGATGGTGTGGGTCTGCCGCGCCTCAGCCATTTGGCTGGCGACGGTGCGCTTCCAGATCAGGTCGTAGAGGGCCAGCTCCTGGCCGGAGAGGGGGGTTTGGCTGGGCAGGCGAAACTCTGATCCAGCAGGACGAATGGCCTCGTGGGCTTCTTGCGCCCCTTTGGTTTTGGTGGTGTACTGACGGGGCTCGGGGCTGAGATATTCTCTGCCGTACATCGACTCCACGCAGGCGCGGGCAGCGCGGATGGCCTGCTCCGACAGGTGGACCGAATCGGTGCGCATGTAGGTGATGTAGCCCTCTTCGTAGAGCTTTTGGGCAATGCGCATCGTCTGCTGGGCCGACAGGTGCAGCTTGCGGTTGGCCTCCTGCTGCAGGGTGGAGGTGGTAAAGGGAGGGGCAGGTTTGCGGGTGGAGGGGCGCTCTTCCACAGAGCTGACGATCCAGGCTTTTCCCAGCAAGCGATCCCGCAGGGCCTCGGCCTGGGCCTGATCCAACAACACCACATCCCGCCCGGCAATGAGCTGGCCGGTGCTGGGATCGAAGTCTTGCCCATTGGCCAGGCGTTTGCCACCCAAGCTCACCAGCTCTGCTGGAAAGACAGCCTGCTGGCCGGCGACGGTCGTTTTGGGCTGCAGCTCCGCTTTGAGATCCCAGTAGGAGGCTTTTCTGAAGGCGCGCCGCTCCCGCTCTCGATCCACCAAAAGCTTGACCGCCACCGACTGCACCCGCCCTGCCGAGAGTTTGGGGGCAATTTTTTTCCACAGCAGCGGCGACAGGGTATAGCCCACCAGGCGATCCAAGATGCGGCGGGTCTCCTGGGCACGCACCAGTTGTTCATCCACCTCACGGCAGTTTTGCAGCGCCTCCTGAATGGCCTCGCGGGTAATCTCGTGGAACACCATGCGGCGGGTGGGCACTTTGGGTTGCAGCACCTGCTGCAAGTGCCAGCTAATGCTTTCCCCTTCGCGGTCTTCGTCGGTGGCCAGGATCAGCTCGTCCGCCTTCTTGAGCGCTTCCTTCAGCTCCTTGACCACCTTTCTTTTGTCCTTGGGGATGACGTAGAGGGGCTCGAAGTCGGCGTGGACATTGACCCCCAGGCGGCTCCACTCTTCTCCTTTCAATTCTTCTGGAATTTCAGATGCCGAATCGGGGAGATCCCGCACATGTCCCATCGAGGCCTGAACTTCGTACCCTGCGGGCAAGAATCCACGGATGGTACGGGCTTTGGTGGGAGATTCGACAATGACCAGCTTAGGCATAATTGAGGTTGGCAGCAATCGGCTTAGGTTGTCGCATTTCCCGCCCCAAGGATTGGGCGGGCCAGCATACACTGCAAGAGGTGCTTAAGATAGACAGCCTACTTTTCTGGAGCGTAGCAAGTCTACCTGCGCTTGACCAGCCGTCATCGGCGATGATCCGAGCGGTCTGGCCCCATCTGGCTGCTTTGCAGGACGATGAAACTACACCATTTTTCCATTCGCACCGCCGATATCTTCCGCTCCATCGCTTTTTACGAGGGGCTGGGCTTTGCGGTGGAAGAACGCTTTACTGCCGGGATCACGCTGGCCTGCTGGATGCGTGGTCCCTGGGGGCGCTTAGAGCTGATGCAGGTGCCGGATCCCCGGCCTGCCCCGGATCCCTTTGGGGATCCCCACTATGTGGGCTACTACCATCCCGCTTTGGAGATCGAGCCTGCATGGGAATCCTTGGCCGCTTATTTGGAGCATCTGCAGGCGCAAGTGCCGTTCACCCTGCTGCTCCCGCCCCAGCAGCAGCAAATCGGCAATCAAATCTACGAGGTGGCCTTCATTGCCGATCCCGATGGCCTACCCATCGAGTTGCTCCGCCTACAGGGATCCCCAAAATCCGAACGGGGTTAGCAGTCTGCATTCGGCAAGGGGAGTGGTTGAGGCTTTCACCCAGAGAAGTGGCGCCGACGTTTGCTGAGCTGCCGATCCTTCTGTTGGACTTGCCATTGGGTGGAATCCAAAATTATGGTTATGGTTGTTTCAGGTTAAGATGGGGAACCTGAGCTACTGAGAAAAGCCTTCTGGCCCCCTATATTGCTTCGCAACGCTGACGCGACGACGCGACCAACGGTTTAGGTGTGGGCAAAGTGTCCTAGTTTGAATCGAAATGACTGTAAGTCTAAGGCTAAGCTGTTGATATCCCCCCTGCCCGAAGGAAAGGGATTCTGGTTCCTGGTTCTGCGATAGCACTAAAACCTATTTAGTTTAGGTTGGATCCAGTCGCGAGACTGTCGGGTTTTTATAGCGCTCCGCGCCGCCGTAGGCGAGAGCAGTTGACTACCCTGCCCCTGCTAACAAACACATATAACTATAACAAACGTATAAAGTAGTACAAAGCTGCCCTGGAAGGGCGGGGCTTTAAACCCAGTTTTCTTGGTAGAGCCTGTGGGGAACTAGAGAGGATTTGTTGGTTGTAGACCGAATTGGCAATGAAAACTCAGCTTCCGGTTACCCTCTTGACGGGCTTTTTGGGCAGTGGTAAGACTACCCTACTCAAGCGCATCTTGGAGGAGGAGCATGGGTTGCGCATTGGAGTGATCCTCAACGAGTTTGGCGAAATTTCCATCGATGGAGAGCTGATCAATCTGCCCGAAGAGGGGCTGATGCAGCTCAGCAATGGTTGCCTTTGTTGCACGGTGCGAGAAGATTTTGAACAGGCAGCCCGAGAGCTGCTGCAGCGTGCCCAGGCGTTGGATTACCTGGTGGTGGAAACCAGTGGGGTAGCGGATCCCAGGCAGGTGACGGAGCTATTTGTGCAGAGGACTTTTCATGAGGAGTTGCGCCTGGATGGTGTGGTGACGTTGGTGGATGGGGCCGAATACTGGCAGAATTTCCGGCGCTCGCAAACTGCTGCCCACCAGATCAGCAGTGCCGACATTGTGTTGCTCAACAAGGTGGACTTAATCGGCGAAGCCGAACGAGAGCGGATCCTTCTGGATCTGCGCCGCTACAACCCCGATGCCCCTTGCCTGCTCACCACCCATGCCCAGGTGCCCTTGGCCCGCATCTTGGATGTGCATGCCTTTCGTCCGGAATTGTGGGATCCCAGGCTCCCCAATGCAGAGACTGAGGCCCACCATAGCCATCACCTCGAGGAAGACGGGATCCAATCGGTGAGCTTTCAACTGCAGCAGCCGCTGGATTTGGCGGCTTTTCGCGATTGGCTACAAGACATGCCCGAGACCCTTTTTCGCGCCAAGGGGGTGCTGTGGGTTGTGGATGAGCCGCAGCGGGTTATCTTTCATCAGGTGGGCCAGCGGCAAACCCTTTTTCTGGAACGGGACTGGGATCCCGATGAGCCCCGCTTGTCCAAAATTGTGTTGATTGGCAAAGGGCTGGAGCCGGAACAGCTGGCTGCCGGCCTCAGCCGGGTGTGTGGGGCAACCGCCGCTGGCTAAGGATCCTCTTCAGTTTTTTCGGTTTTTGGATTGGGTGACCTGGGATGGCTCGCAGCAAACTTTCAGAGCAAGAACAACAGCAAATTGTTAGCGCCTACCGCGGCTCAGCAGCGACCGCCGTCGAATTGGCGGAGCAATTTCAGGTGAGCATCACCACCATCACCCGCGTGTTGAAGGAAAATATCGCTGCCGATGAGTATCAGCGGTTGATCCATCTCAAACGCTCGGCTGCCCGCCGCAAAGACATGGGGGAAAAAGCTGTTGTTGGCGGGATCCCAGCCCCAGAGCAGCAGATTTTGCCGCTGGAGCCGGAGTTGCCTTCTCCATGTCCCTTGCCGGAGCCCCCCGCAGAGCCGAACGCAAACGAGGAAGGCGAGGATAACACCGCTGGAACAGAGTCTCTGCCAAAACTGCCCCCAGAAGAACTGCCGTTGGCGGCTGGGCTTCGGGAAGATCTGGAGGATGTGGAGGAAGAGACCGAAGAAGACCGTGACCTTGAAGACGAGGACGAAGATGAGGACGACCCTGACTATCTCCTAGAAGATGAAGATGGGCCAGAAGAGGATCCCCTCACCGATCCCAGCTATCAAATTCAGGTATTACCCCTGGAAGAGCTCACCCTACCGGAAACCTGCTATGTCGTTGTTGACCGCTACCAAGAACTGACCACCCGCCCTCTCAAAGAATTCTTTGGCTCGGGATCCCTGCCCATCGAAGGGATCGACAACGCCAATACGCTGCCCATTTTCGACAACCACAAGGTGGCCCGTCGCTTTTCCGAAATGAGCCGTCGGGGCAGCAACACCTACCCGCCCTACCGGGTGATCCAGTTTCCCGGCTACATCCTGGAGATTGTGCGCACCCAACTGCAAAAGAAAGGCATCACCCATCTGCTCATGGATGGGCAGATCTACAGTCTTTGACCATCTCCTCAAGCTCAGGAGCGGGGGATTCCCGTTACTGGCGCAGGTTTGCAGCCCTGCGTGAGCGCCGTCGGCCTACTTCGCCACAGCAGCAGTACCCGTCTCTTCGGACATTTGGACTGCCCCCGCCCCCACGGGCTTATGGATCGCTCCTCAGCTCCCCACTCACACTGATGGAACCAAAGGCTCATGCCGTGACATACTTCCGCACTCATGCTGATGCAAAGCGCTCCGCGCCGCTAAAGCGAGAGAGGGCCGGGCTTCTCGGCGGCCTAGCTAAGCCTTGTAGCAGGCAGAAATACGCAAAGTTTGTGATCATTCCACAGCCGTCGCCGCGTATTCCAGCTCCTCTTCCACCACTTCCGGTGGGGCCTCTGCCGCTTGTCCTTGCTTAGCGGCCAGCAGTTGCTCACGGTACTTGGCTGCCATTTCCTCAGCCTTCTCGTAAACCAGCTTGGGATCCCGAATCATGTCGCCGGGATTGGGCTCCAGTTGCTTGGTGGACAGCGAGATCCGCGCCCGCTCCGCATTTAGCTCGATGATCATCACCTTCACTTCGTCGTTGACGTTGAAGACGCTGTGGGGCGTGTCAACATGATCGTGGGAGATCTCGGAAATGTGCAGCAGGCCGGAGACGCCGCCAATATCGATGAAGGCACCATAGGGCTTGATGCCCCGCACCGTGCCAACCACCACCTCGCCCACTTCCAGATTGTTCATCTTCCGCTCCACCAAGGCGCGGCGATGGCTCAACACCAAGCGGTTGCGGTCTTCGTCCACCTCTAAAAACTTCAGGGGCAGCTCTTCGCCCACCAGCTCTTCTTTTGGCTTGCGGGTGCTGATGTGGGATCCGGGGATAAAGCCCCGCAGCCCCTCAATCCGCACCAGGGCTCCACCTCGGTTGGTAGCAAAAATGGTTGAGCGAACGGTGGCATCTTCTTTCTGGAGCTGCCGTACCCGTTCCCAGGCCCGCATGTACTCGATGCGGCGGATGGAGAGGGTCAGCTGTCCCTCTTCGTTTTCTTCGGTGAGGATAAAAAACTCGCGGGTTTCTCCCGGCTGCAGCATCTCGTGCGGGTCTTCCAGGCGGCTAATCGACATCTCCTGGAGCGGCAGAAAGGCAGCCGTTTTGGCCCCAATATCGATCAAAGCACCGCGTGGCTCCACCGAGAATACTGTACCCGCCACAATTTCGCCAGGGCTGAAGTGATAGTCGTACTTATCCAGAAGGGCGGCAAAGTCTTCAGTGGTAAAACCTACATCGGCAGCAGTGAATCGACTCATAGGGGTGCAGTAACAGATCAGTTGCGCGGGATAAAGGGTAGAAGGCCAATCGAGTTTGGCAGGATCCCACTTCCACTTTCCCACCTGGGGAGGATGTGGCTGGGAAATACCATCGTAGCTTAGAGGAGCGTCTTTTGTGGCAAGTTTTCCGGCATCTTGCCAAGCTGGAAGATAGAAGATTTGGGAGAAGAACGATTGCACTTTATCGACCAAGCCGAAATTGAAGTGCAAGGGGGAAATGGCGGGGATGGCATCATTGCCTTCCGCCGTGAGAAGTATGTGCCGGCTGGGGGGCCATCCGGCGGCAATGGCGGGCGGGGCGGCTCGGTGATCTTGGTGGCCGATCCCGGCCTGCAAACTCTGTTGGATTTTCGCTTTCAACCGGTGATCAAGGCGGAACACGGGGCCAAAGGGGGGCCCAACCATCGCAGCGGGGCCAGTGGTGCGGATCGGCTGGTGCGGGTGCCCTGCGGTACTGTGGTGTTCAATGCGGAGACGGGGGAATTGTTGGGCGATCTGGTGGGCAAGGGGGATCAATTGCTGGTAGCCCGTGGGGGCAAAGGCGGCTTAGGCAATGCCCATTTTTTGAGCAACCACAATCGTGCCCCCCGCCAATTTACCAAGGGCGAAGCGGGAGAACGGGTGCGCCTGCGCCTGGAGCTGAAGTTGATTGCCGAGGTGGGCATTGTCGGCCTGCCCAATGCGGGCAAGTCCACTCTGATTTCGGTGGTCTCCTCTGCCCGGCCCAAGATTGCTGACTACCCCTTCACCACGCTGCAGCCCAATTTGGGGGTGGTGCCCCATCCATCGGGAGATGGGGTGGTGTTTGCCGATATTCCGGGGCTGATCGAGGGGGCGCACTTGGGGGTGGGGCTGGGCCATGAGTTTTTGCGCCATGTGGAGCGTACCAGGGTACTGATTCATTTGGTGGATGGCACGGCGGCGGATCCCGTCAAGGATTACCAGGTTATTCAGCAGGAGCTGCGCGCCTACGGCCACGGGTTAATCGATAAGCCACAAATCCTGGTTTTGAACAAGATCGATGTTCTGGATCCCCAGCAGGTTGCCGAGCGCGCCCAGAGGCTGTCTGCTGCTGCCGGCACTTCGGTGGTGACCATTTCTGCGATTGCCAAGCAGGGGCTGGATCCCCTCTTGCAGCGGGTGTGGCAGTGCCTGGGTCGGGGATCCCAACAGCCTGCGCAGTTGGATCTTGTGGGAGCCATCCAGTCCTAAGGCAGAAGAATCTTAGAATGGGAAAGCCCCTGCCTTCCCAGAACCCAGAGACGAGTGGCCATGTATATCTCGGCGGAGGATCTGCCACCGGATTTGCGTCAGATTATGTTGGCCGTTGAACAGGCGGCTCAGGCGAGGGCGGGAGCGTGTGTGGAGCTGCTGATGCTCCTGCGGCTGCTGGAGGAGTTGCACCGCGCGATCCTGGAAGGTGCCTTTCGGGAGTCTTTGCCCAACACCCGTCAAGCTCTGTATCGGGTGCTTCAGGATTTGGAAGAAGCCGGCGACTGGCCCTATCTGCCCCGTCTGCACATCCAAGCCCTGATGCAACAACTGAAGGACTGGCCCGAATCTCAGGGATCCCCGCCCGCGTCGGTGCCACCGACCCCTCGCCCTCTTGTGGAAAACCCTTTGGGGGGGAGCTGCTCCGAGTCTTGACCTCTTCCCATCTGCCCGATGGCCGAGTACTTTAAGCTGCATCCGCAACAGCCCCAGGCCCGTTCCATCCGGCGGATTGCGGCGGCTTTGCGGGAGGGGGCGGTGATGCTTTACCCCACCGATACAGTCTATGCCATTGGCTGCGATGTGACCCACAAACAAGCAGTGGAGCGGGTACGCCGTATCAAGCAGCTCTCCAACGACAAGCCTCTTACCTTTTTGTGCCCTTCTCTCTCACGCATTGCCCACTATGCCCAGGTAACCGATTCGGCCTATCGGCTGATGCGGCGGCTGATCCCCGGCCCGTTTACGTTTCTGTTGCCGGCCACCAAGCTGGTGCCCAGGTTGGTGATGGATCCCAAGCGGAAAACCACCGGCATCCGGGTGCCCGACTCGGCCATTTGTCAGGCTTTGCTGGAAGAGTTGGGCAATCCAATTGTCTCCACCTCTGCCAAGCTGGGGGGGGATCCCGTCGGATCCCTGGACTTAAGTTCTGGGCAAGCCTGGGAGTGGGAGAGCGACCCCTGGGATGAGGGTGGGATCTTTGCGGCTGAAGAGATGCGGCAGTTGGAAAAACAGGTGGATCTGGTGCTGGATGACGATGCCCCCCGCCGGGCCAAGGTCTCTACGGTAATCGATTTGACCGGATCCGAGCCGCTGGTGGTGCGGGCCGGGCTAGGGTATGAGCAGGTGGCAGATCTAAATCTGAAACCCGTAGAAGAAGACGGTTGAGGGCAGCCGGATCTGGCGTTCTCTAAAATGGGGTTGATGCCTTGGAGTGTGCTCATGGCCCTGGCTCAGCAAAAATCGGCTCTGCTGCACCTGCTGGAGGCGACCGACCGGGGCCGGAAAGTCTCCCCTGAGCAGCAAGCCCAGATCCTGTCTCAAATTGCCGTCCTAGAAGCGCTCAACCCCACCCCCAAGCCAACATCGGCCCCTGAAGGGTTGGAGGGGAACTGGCTCACCCTCTTTACCACCAGCACAGCTCTGCTGCGGCTGGCACAGTTGCCTTTTTTGACCACCGGCGAGATCTACCAGTGTATTCGGGCCAAAGCTGGACGGGTCTTCAACGTGGCGGAGATCCAGGGATCCGGTTGGCTGGAGGCTTGGATGCCACGGGGAGTCTTGGCTGTATCAGCGCGCTTTTACCCCGAATCTGAGCGCCGGGTGAGGGTGATTTTCGAGCGATTGGTGCTCGGATCCCAAGCTTTGATGAGCTACGAGATCGAGAGTTTTCTCTATTTGCTCGAGCGGGCTCCGGAGCGGATCCCGGCTATTCAAATCGATATCCGCCGCCGCGAGCCAACGGGTTGGCTGGATATCACCTATTTGGATGAAGATTTGCGGATGGGCCGGGGCAGCGAGGGGAGTGTATTTGTCCTGAAACGGGTGAGTTGAGACTTCGGCTAGCCGGAGGGCTTAGAGGGTTCCGTTTCGGCTATTTTGTGAGATAGGTTTTGGGTTAGGGTGAAGCTTATTTCCTGTAGAACTTGCAAGGCGCGGTAGGACTCCCGCAAAGCTTGCAGCTCTTGCTGAGTTTGCTCCAGTTGCCGGGCTTTTTGCTCCTGTAAGAAGCGCAGCCTTTGATTTTCGGACGCCGTGCGACGCAGAACGTGCTTGAGTTTCTGCTTCTGCTGCTGAAGCCGAGTCCGCCTCACCTCCAACTGCTGCAGTTGGATTTCTTGGAGTTCCAGTTCTATTTTCAGAGTGGCGACCTGCATCTGGAGTTGGCGAAGTTTTTGGTTGAGCTCTGGCTCTGGTGTGGGTTTTGCCGACTCAGGGCTTGGGGAAGAAGGTGATGACAATTCTTGTAGGGGCTGCAACTGTTGGGCCTTGGCCTGCGAAGCTTGATCCTGGTGCTGCTCGCCCTGCAGTCTTACTTGAGTGTGTTCGCTTACTTCGGTTTCAGTTTCCGTCTGCTGCTCAGCTTGATCAAGAATTTGTCGATCGCGGATCTGGGTTTGAGGATCCTCGTCAACCGACTGCAAAGGGAGAGAATCCTCCTCGGGTTGCCGAGGGTTGCCGCCATAATCGGCAGGATCAAAGGGAGACAGGGTCGCCACCAGCGATTCTCGAAAGTCGCTCCAGGAAGCCGACTGCAGACCCATCTGAACCACCTGCCAAACCCCATAGGCAGACCCAATTCCAGCCAGGATCCCAGGGATCCCGGCCAAGGATAAGGAAACCTTGGGCAGGGTGGGCAGGATCTGATCCAGCAGCCCCACCACCAGGGCGAAAACAAAGATCCCGCTCCCCGCGGCAGCGGCACCTGAAACCCAAGAGGAGCGGGAGAGCATCATCGTTTTTTCGTCATCACAACCGCTAGAGCGGGAAAACCAGGTTCAAAAATGGCCTGTCTGCACTCAGTTTATCCCGCCAGCAGCCTCTGTTTCCCTCTTAGGGCACCTGCCAAGCCCGTTGGTGGTAGCCCTCTAATTGGGCCCAGGGATCCCCAGCCGCTGCGTGGGTGTGGCCGTGCTGAGGGTGATGGTGAGAATGAGGGTGGTGATGGGATCCGTGCCCGTGATGGTGGTGATGATGCTCGTGAGGATGGTGATGGGTATGCCCAGCTCTGACCTCTGCGCTCACGGCCAGGCGAAACTTGCACAGGTGGCAGTTCATCGGGGTTTGGCCCTGCAGGGCTTCCTGCTCCAGTTGCTGCAGGCTGTGCAGCACCGTATCCACAAGGCCCAATTCCGGCAGCATCAGCCAGTCGATTTCCGGCTGTCGTTGTCGTTGTTTCTCCACTGCCGCCTCGATTTTTTTCACCAACACCCCCGTAAACAGAAAGTAGGGCAGCACGATCACCCGGCGCGGCTGCCAGGACAAGGCCCGCTCCAATCCCACGGGCAGGCGGGGATGGGTAATGCCGATAAAGCAAGTTTCCACAGCGGCAAACCCAGATCCTTCCCAAAGCAACCGGGCCAGTTTACAGGCTTCGGCATTGGCCTCGGGATCGCTGGAGCCGCGACCCACAAACAGGAGCACGGTTTCTGCTTCTGGGATCCGCTGCGGTTGGGCAGCTATCAGAGCAGCCAATCGGTCTCGCAGCAGTTGCAGGATCTCGATGCGGATCCCCAGCGGCCCACCGTAACGAATGCGCAACTGGGGATAGAGGGCCTGCAGGCGATCCAATTCCATCGTCACATCGAACTTGTTGTGGCGGGCCCCAAACAGCAACAGCGGCAGGGCCACGATCTCCTGCCACCCTTGGGCCAAGCACTGCTCTACCCCCTGGGCAATGGTTGGCTGGGTCAGCTCCAGAAAACAAGGGATCACCGGTCGATGGGGAGTGAGGGATTGGTAGACTTGGGCCAACTCCAGAAAGGCTTGCCGCCCTTCAGGGTCGCGGGATCCGTGGCCGATAAGCAATAGGGGCAATGAAGGAGAAGCAAGCTGCCCAACCGAAAGGGGAGGGGAAACACTGAGGGTATTCAACACAAAAAACTCCGTTCCTTGTGAATCGCAAGGGGTACAGGACAACGGCAGGTGGGTGTTCTGGCTGAGGGAGGGATCCCATCACAGTTGCGTCACAGTGGCGGACTTGCACCGCGCTTTCCCCAGTCTGCCTGAGCCTTTTAGGTTAGCTTGCCGCTTGCCATTCACCAAGCTCCCGGGGGGGATGTTCTTGCCTGCCAGAAGATAGCCCTGAGGCATGAGCGGTACGGCAGACTCATGCTCAAAGGGCAGCAAAACTGTTGCCGCGCTAATCCCCCTTGCCCCTGGGAGAGGGCCTAACGCCGGCCCGCTGGTCTGGGGGGCTGAAAGTGTCGCAGGCGCAGGGCATTGGCGACCACCGAAACGGAACTCAGGGCCATGGCTGCCCCCGCCAGCATGGGGTTGAGCAGCCAGCCTGTAAAGGGATAGAGCGCCCCAGCGGCAATCGGGATCCCCAGCGTATTGTAGATAAAGGCGAAGAAGAGGTTCTGGCGGATGTTGTTGAGGGTGGCCCGGCTGAGTTGAATGGCAGTGGCGACTCCCCGCAGATCTCCCGACATGAGGGTAATATCGCTGGCGGCCATTGCCACATCCGTACCCGTAACGATGGCGATCCCCACATCCGCTTCTGCCAGAGCCGGAGCATCGTTAATGCCATCTCCCACCATCGCCACCCGCCGTCGCGGTTGTCTTAGGCTGCGTATGTAAGCGGCCTTCTGATCCGGACGGACTTGGGCAATTACCCGCTGAATGCCTGCCTGCCGGGCAACCGCTTGGGCCGTGGTGGGGTTATCCCCGGTTAGCAGGATCACCTCTAGACCCATCTGTTGCAGCTGTTGCACTGCCTCAGGAGAGGTGGGTTTGAGCGGATCGGCAATGGCCAGCAGCCCCACCAGGCTCTGGGATTGGGCTACGCCGATCACCGTTTTGCCCTGGCTTTCCCAATTCTGAACCCGCTCTGACCAAGAGGGATCCCAAGGGATCCCCATCTCCTGTAGCCAGCTCAGCCGACCGATGCGGATCCACTGGTCTTCCACCCAGGCTTCTGCCCCACTGCCTACCCTTGCCTGAAAGTGCCAGGCAGGAGGGATCACAATTTTTTCGGCTTCGGCTTTCTGCACCACCGCCTGGGCCAAAGGGTGTTCCGAGTGCCGCTCTACTGCCGCTGCCAGGCGCAACACCGTCAGGGGAGAGGAGCCATTAGCCCAAATATCGGTGACGGTAGGGCGACCTTCGGTCAGGGTGCCGGTTTTGTCCAAGACCACCGTGCGCAAGTGGTGGGCCAATTCCAGGCTGTCGGCACTTTTCACCAGGATCCCCAATTCTGCCCCTCGTCCCGTGGCCACCAGGATCGAGGTGGGGGTTGCCAACCCCAGCGCGCAAGGGCAGGCGATGATCAGCACCCCAATCGTGTTCACCAAGGCCAGCGTCAGGTTGTCCGCCAACACCCACCAGAGCACAAAAGTTAGAACTGCCACCCCGATCACTGCCGGCACAAACCAGGCAGTCACCCGATCCGCCACCTGTTGAATTGGGGCTTTGGATCCCTGAGCTTCCTGCACCAGGCGCACGATCTGGGCCAGAACTGTGTCTTTGCCCACCCGCCGCGCCTCCATCACAAAGCTGCCCGTCTGATTCAGCGTTGCCCCAATCACCTCATCCCCCGCCGACTTGAGTACAGGCAGGCTCTCGCCGGTCACCATCGACTCGTCGAGGGTGGAGGATCCCTCTAGGATTACCCCATCCACCGGCACCTTCTCGCCGGGGCGCACCCGGATCCGATCCCCCACCTGCACTTCCCGAATCGGAATATCCTGCTCCACCCCATGGCGAATTACCCTTGCCGTTTTCGGTTGCAGCCCGATCAGCTTGCGAATGGCCTCAGAGGTTTGCCTTTTGGCCCGTTGCTCCATCCACTTACCCACCAGAATCAGGGTGGTGACCACCGCCGACACTTCGTAATACACATCGGGATGCAGTCCCTGCCGATGGAAAGAGTCGGGGAAAACCGTTGGGAAAATGGAATAGAAGAAAGCCGCGCTCGTCCCTAAGGCCACCAGCGTGTTCATATCCGCCGAACGCCGTTGCCAAGCGGCCCAAGCGCCTCGATAAAAATGCTTGCCCACCCAAAACTGCACCGGAGCCGTCAGCAGCAACTGCAACCCAGGATTGTGCAGCCACATGGGAAAGCCCGGGATGTCCATCCCCAGCATCATCGGCAGGGATCCGATCACCAGCACCGTGCTGATGCCCACCCCTATCGCCACCTTGAGCTTCAGTTCCCGTTCTGCGGCCCGTTGGGCGATCCGCTCTGGATCCGACAGATCGTCCAGCTGCCAATCCTCCTGGATAAGGCGCGCCCGATACCCCGCCCGCTCCACCGCCCGAATCAACGCCTGCGGATCCACCAGCCTGGGATCCCCTTTGACGGTGGCCTGCTCGCTGGCAAAATTCACTGATCCGTGGGACACCCCCTGCACCTGAGCGAGGGCCTGTTCGATGCTGCGGGCGCAGGAGGCACAGCTCATCCCTTGCAGGGCCAACTGCCAAGTGCCCTCAGGAGAAGGCGCAGAGGCCGATAGTGCAGCCGATGACTTTTCAGGGGCAGGCATGGCAACACCTTGTTGATGAAACGACAGCTACTCTCCACCCTGGGCAGGGCGAAGGCAGCCATCTGTACAGGAATTCAAAACAGACGCCCGACCGTTCTCGACCCAGCCTTGACTAGGCCGGGGGATATCCCACCTGGGTGAGGGCCTGCCGCAAATCGCCCACAGGCCGCTCAGAAGTAATCCGCACCTGTTTGGTTTTGGGATCCCCTTCCACCTGCGCCTGGGGATCCAGTTGCCGCACCGCTTGCGCAATGGTGTCTATACAGGCCCCACAGGCCAGCTTGGGCACCGTCAAAACAACCTGCATCTTGGAAAACCCCCCCAATGCCACTGAAAGGATGCTAAACCTTACAGTGGGCTGGAAGGTCAAGAGGGAGGCTGAGGCTCGTCCATATTCCAGCGGTAGTCCACCTGATAGCCCCGCTGTCGCCACTCTTCCTCCAGTTGCACCTGTTGGGTGAGGGCTTTGCGCAGGGAGTTGATCAGCTCTTGCGTGCGGCCTCGGTTGCCAAAATCCTGTTCTTCCACTGCCGGAAAGGTTTGCCGCTCCAACACCCGCAGCAGAAATTCGTAGTGGATATGAGCCGGCACAGGAATACGTTTCATCGATCCAAGCAATCCTTAGAGATCAATTGTTCTCGCAGAGATCCATTGATAAATGGTTTTCATTCACTGAGATGACAACAGGTGGCGCACAGCTTGGCCGGGATCCGGCTGGGTCACCAGCGCTTCCCCCACCAGCACAGAGCGCACCCCCCAGGCCCGCAACTGCTGCAGATCGGCAGGGGTATGGATGCCGGACTCGCTGACCACAGGCAGATCGCCAAGGAGCTCCGAGTGGGCGGCCAACAGGTTGCGCGTTGTGTTTAAGTCCACCGCAAAGGTTCTCAGATCGCGATTGTTGATGCCAATGAGCACCTGCCCCCTGGAGTCTTGCAGTTGAGGCAAACGCAACACCCGCTGCAACTCTTGGGAAGTGTGCACCTCCAGCAGAGCCGCCATGCCCAATTGCCGAATCAGCTTGAGAAAGTAGCCCAAATCCGCATCCGAGAGAATGGCGGCAATCAAGAGCACCGCATCTGCCCCCAGGCTGCGGGCCCAGAGGATTTGGTAGGGGTAGAGGATGAACTCCTTGCAGAGGATGGGGATCCCTACTGCCTGACGGATCCGGCGCAGATACTCGCCGCTGCCCTGAAAGAACCGCTCATCTGTGAGCACCGAGAGGCAACTGGCCCCACCGGCTTCATAGCTCTGGGCAATGGCTACCGGGTCAAAGGGATCCCGGAGAACGCCGCGGCTGGGGGAGGCTTTTTTGACCTCGGCAATCAAGGAAACAGGGTGAGGCGACTGGGTAAGAGCCGCCACAAAATCCCGCACCGGCGGGGCTTGATCCAGTTGCCGTTGCAATTGCTTCAGGGGAAGCTGCTCCCGTTGGCGCTCCACCTCCTGTTCTTTGTGCCAGACGATCTCTTCCAAAATGTGGCGCGGCTTGGCTTCCGGCGCTGTTGTCTGGTACACCTGAGAGGCTACGACCACCGGCGGGGCAGGAGAACGCCGACGAATAGAAAGCGGCTCACCTTGCAGCTCCATACAAACCCTGAGCAGAACCCTACACCACACCCTAGACTACCTTAGTGCTCCGCCACCGGTTTGAATAGCTACCCCAGGCATCCCCAAAACTCATCTGGCGAAGGCGTTTTTTTTACCCTATGGTTGAGTCTAGAAAGGTGGTGTAGTCTTTGTGCGCCTCGGCGAGCCATGTTCTGGCGGCCGTCCATTTTTCCCCGGCCAGGGGCAGTGGCTCGGTGGGGTCAAGGCTGGTCCTGTCCATGCTGTTTTAGAGGAGTTCAGGCGTGCTGTACCTAGCAGAGCTATCCAAGCCGATTGGATTTGCCAAGTCGTCTCTGCAATTGCTGGCCAAGCAGCAGCAGGACAATACCTGGGTGGCCGTGAACGAAGAATCCATTACCTTGGAAGGCCGCATCGCCCAGGAGGCTGGGCGCTTCAAGGATGGGTCATTGGTGCTGGCGGAAATCTCCGGCAACCGTCAGGTCGCCCGCATCAGCGAAGCCGCTCGCCAACTGGTGACCTATCTGCAAAACTTCAGCCAACTTCAGCTCAGAGCCCGCAGCCAGGAAGAGGAGATCGAGGTTTGGAAACAGTCCCTCACCTTTCAGGCGCATGAGCTTACCCGCCGCGAGATGGAGCTAGCAGCCCAGGAAGAAGAGGTGCAGCGGCTGTATGAGCAATACAAGAGTGTGGAGGAAGATCGCAAACTTCTGGACAGCCTCAAAGAGGAACTGGCAGCCCAGCAAGCTTACTTGGCTGAACAACAGCGCCTGCTCGGAGAGCAGCGGGAAGCTCTGAATCGGCAGCGGCAAGAGTTGGAAGCCCAGTTGCAAGAAGCTCGCTCCAGCCGCTTGGGGGAGGCAGAAGCAGCGCAGCTACAGGCTTTGGTGCAGCAGCTCCAGGAGACTCTACATCCGGCTGGGGATCCCTTGGCGCTTCTGCAAAGCTTGAAAAGCCACATTCAGCAGCAGCAGGAGCACTTGAATCAACAGATTGCCCAACTGGAAGCAGAACGTCAGCAGGCCCAGGCCCGGCAAGACGAGCTGGATCGAGACTACCGCGCTTGGCAAGAACGCCACACCGCTTGGTGGGGATCCCGACAATCCCTGGAGCAAAGCCAAGCAGAGTGGCAAACTCGACGGGGATCCCTGCGAGCCCATCAAGAGCACCTGCAGAGGATTCTCCAGCAGCTGCAATCTCAAGAGAGCCTATACCAGAAAGCCTCTCGTCTGGTGCAGGAGTACGACTTTATCGTCGATGGCAGCAGCAACGGCAGGGCTGGGGAGCCGGCGATCTCGGTCGAGGAGCTGGCGGCTTTGGTCAGCCAACTGCGCCGAGATTACGAGCAGCGGGCGGCCCAGGTCAGCCAGCAGCGGGCCGAACTGGAGCAAAACCGGCAAACCCTGCGGGAGCTGCAAGAGCGGCTGGCCACCGCCTCTCCAGAGGAGCGGTTTGACATCGAGATGGATATCGACTATGCCCAGTCTGCCTGCAGTGCTTTGGAAGAAGCCCTGCTGCCTCAGGAAAAAAACCTGCAGCGAGAGTATGAAGAGTTGACCCGCCAGGAAGCCCGCCTTAGACAGCTGCAAAATCAAGCTGCTGCCCCGGTTCAGGTCGATATTGGGCCGCTCCTGGAACAGATCGGCAGCCAGAAGCAGGATCTTCTCCAAGAAAAAGGTCGTCTGCAAACCCTCATTCAACAACTGGAATCGTCCTTGCCTTCTCAGCAGGAGCAGCTCGCCCGCCAACGGCAGGAATTGGAGCAGCAGTGGCAACACCTGGAGCAAGAGGAGGGATCCCTGCGGGCGCGCGCCCAGGCCATGGCAGAAACCTGGGGTCGCCTCAATCACCTGCAGGCCACCCTCTACCCAGAGCGGGATCGGTGGGCAGCGTTGGCGGGAGAATTGGCGCAGTTGGAGACGGAGCTGAGCCAACACCAAGCCAGAAACTCCACCGCACGCGACCACGTCCAGCAGGTACACTCTCTCTTGGCTACCCTCGCGCAGGCGTGAGGGAGTTCACGTTTCCTGTGGGGGGTGGGGAGAACCGGCGCAAGCGGAACTACGGCCTTAATTGAGGAAAACAAATCTGGTAAAATTCGCTAGCACCCTGCAGCCACTGGGGCTCCCAATTCTCGGGCGAGGGGACTGCAGAGGTTAGTGCGTTTTGCCCCGCTTCCTGCTTGCAGTTGCCAAGGATATTCCAGTGTGAGGTCAGCTTGTGCGAATTGCGGTCGATGCGATGGGGGGTGACTACGCTCCCGAAGAGATCATCAAGGGCGCCCTGCTGGCCCATCGGCAGCTCCGGGTCGGGATTGCACTAGTCGGTCGTCCAGATTCCCTCAAGCCCTTTCTGCCCCAACCCTTGCCTGCTGGGATCACCATTGTGCCTGCCGAAGAGGATGTGGGCATGGCGGAAGAGCCGCTGATGGTGCGCAAAAAGCCCAAAGCCTCCATCAACATCTCGATGCAACAGGTGCGCTCCAACCAAGCGGATGCCGTGGTGGCCGCCGGGAATACCGGAGCAGCGATGGCTGCGGCCTACCTGAATTTGGGCCGGCTGGCAGGGATCGATCGCCCGGCCATTGGCGCTCTTTTGCCCACTTTGAAAGGCAAGCCGGTGCTGCTGCTGGATGTGGGGGCCAATGTGGATTGCCGGCCCCGCTTTTTGGAGCAGTTTGCCCGCATGGGATCCCTCTACTGCCAGTGCGTGCTGGGGATCGAGCGTCCGCGGGTGGGCCTGCTCAACATCGGCGAGGAGCCCAACAAGGGCAATGATTTGGCTCTGGCCACCCACCAGCGTCTGGCCCAGTTGCCAGGGATCCATTTCGCCGGCAATGCCGAGGGGCGGGATGTGCTGACCGGGGAGTTTGATGTGGTGGTGTGTGACGGCTTTGTGGGCAATGCCCTCCTCAAGTTTGCCGAAAGTGTTGGCCAGGTGATCACCCAGGTGCTGCGGGAGGAGCTGCCCCGCGGCTGGCGCGGCAAGTTGGGCTGCTGGCTGCTCCGGCCCAACCTCAAGCAGGTAAAGCGGCGCATGGACTACGTGGAGTATGGCGGTGCTTTGCTGCTCGGCGTCAACGGCATCTGCGTGATTACCCACGGCAGCTCCAAGGCGCCGATGGTCTACCACGCCATTCGCCTGGCCAAAGAGGCGGCAGAACAGAAAATCCTACAGCGGCTGCAGGCGGAAATGGTTGACCCTCGCGAACCTGAATCCAACCCCAGGCGGCGCACCCGGCCCCTTCAGGTCTACTCTGGCTCTGGCCCGGAAGTCTTGCCGTTGGGATCCCTGGAAAGGACTTCCTCCCGCTGTCCCGAACCCGTGGAAGATGCCCAGCCATAGCCTCCCGACCGTGCGGCTGGTGGGGGCAGGGGCTGCCCTGCCGGATCCCTGCCTGAGCAACGACGATCTCGGCCAGATCGTCGAAACTTCCGACGAATGGATCTGGCCCCGCACCGGCATTCGTCAGCGGCGCATTCTGCCCCCTGAGCTGAGCTTGGTGGATTTGGCGGTCCAGGCAGCCAAGGCCGCTTTGGCTCAGGCCGGGATCTTGCCTCAAGACCTGGATTTGATCCTGCTGGCCACTTCCACCGGTGTCGATCGGTTTGGCTCGGCCCCTCAGGTGCAGGCAGCTCTGGGAGCAACGCGGGCGGTGGCTTTTGATCTGACGGCAGCCTGCACAGGCTTTGTCTTTGCAGTGGCCACGGCAGCGCAGTTTTTGCAAACCGGGCTGTACCGGCGGGCCTTGGTGGTGGCGGCGGATGTGCTCTCCCGCACGGTGGACTGGGCAGATCGCACCACCTGTGTCTTGTTTGGAGATGGGGCCGGGGCGGTGGTTCTGGAGGCGGGGGAAACCGGCGGGATCCTCAGCATTGAGCTGCGCAGCGATGGCAGTGGCAGCCAGCTGCTCAGCTTGTCCATGGCTACAGAGGCCAAGCCCCTGGTGAGATCCCTGCAGGTGGGGCAGTATCGCTGCTGCCCCATCACCATGAATGGCCGCGAGGTGTACAAGTTTGCCGTCCAGGCGGTGCCGGAGATCATCGAGAAGGCTCTCTTTCGGGCTGGGATCCCGGCGGAAGCAGTACAGGGATATTTTATTCATCAGGCCAACCAGCGCATTCTCGATGCGGTAGCCAAGCGTTTGCAACTGGATCCGCAGCGGGTGGCCAGCGTCTTAGAGCATTACGGCAACACCTCGGGCGCTTCGGTGCCGATTGCCTTGGCCACTTGGATCGAGCAGGGACGCTTTGGCGCCGGCGATCTGGGGGTGATGGCGGGCTTTGGCGCCGGCCTTACCTGGGGGGCGATTGTGTTTCGTTGGGGGAAATGAATTGATGACCGTTGCCTGGATCTATCCCGGCCAGGGATCCCAAGCGGTGGGCATGGGAAGGGACTTGCGGAACTGGCAGGGAGCAGCCCAGAAGTTGGCTTTGGCCCGTGAGATGTTGGGATGGGATCCCTTAGCTCTGTCGGAAGACCAGATCCACCAGACCGGCTACACGCAACCGGCTTTGTTCACCGTATCGGCCCTGTTGACGGACTATCTCTACGCCCAGGGACAGGCTCCTGCCTGCACTGCTGGCCACAGTCTGGGCGAATACAGCGCCCTCTACGCTGCCAGCGTGTTTGATTTCGAAACCGGCCTACGGCTGGTGGCGCTGCGGGGCCAACTGATGGAAGCCGCAGGGGATCCCCCGGGCAGCATGGCGGCAGTGATGGGGTTTGACCGCGACAAGCTGGAGCACCTGTGCCAGATGATCCCCGATGTCACCCTTGCCAACGACAACAGCCCGGATCAGGTGGTGATCAGCGGCTCAGTGGAGGGGGTGCGGGCCGTCTGTGAGCAGTTGCAGGCCAAGCGCACCGTTCCCCTCAAGGTAAGTGGCGCCTTTCACTCGCCCTTTATGCAGGCTGCTGCCGAGGAGTTTGCCCACACCTTGCGCGCTGTTGACTTTCAGCCGCCGCGAGTGCCCGTCTACAGCAACTGCACTGCCACCGCCAGCCGGGATCCGCAAGCCCTTAAGCAGGCGCTGCTGGCCCAGATGACTGCCCCTGTCCGCTGGCGAGAGACGGTGCTGCACATGGCTGCCGACGGCATCCAAGAGGTGTGGGAAATCGGCCCCGGAAATGTTCTGACGGGCTTGGTGAAGCGAACGGTGCCGGCCCTGGCACGGCGCACTGTCAGCAGCCTCAGCAGTTAGTGGATCTGTTTTTAACGGGAAAGAGCTCTGTCCCGCTAACGCGACCAGGATCCCTCCAAGTGGGATCCAACCGGCAAGCGACCCTGGGCCGGGATCTGTCCCAACAACACCTGCAGCAACGCCTGTAGAGAGACGGGGGTAGTGCCGTAGCAGGCCAAATAGACCGGGATCTGGGGCAGGGCAAAGGCGTCGTAGGGGGATCCCAAGGCCAACCCAATCACCTTTTCCGGCGGAAGGGATCCCAGTAAGTCCGCCAGCAACTCCTTCTGAAGCGGGTAACGAAACAGATCAAGGGATCCCACCAGCACTTGGTCAGCTCTTGACGCCCCTTGCAGGGTTGTTTGCAAATCCTCAGGGGTAGGCTCTGGGCTGATCTTGAGAACCTGAGCACCGGGCCAGACATTTTGGAAAAGATCCCCCAGAAGAGGCACAGGGGTAATGAGCAGCGGGTCGGGGGCTAAGGGGGGCAGGGATCCCCGTACTAGGGTGATGCTGTCTTGGGCGATTTGGCGGGCCAGTGCCCGGTGGTTTTCCAAGCCGGCAGGGGGGAAAGGGGGGCAGGGGGATCCCAATCCGTAGCGCCGCTTCAAGGTCAAAATTCGCTCCACTGACCGATCCAACTGCTCAACCGACAAACGACCGGCACGGAACTCCCGCAGCAGATGGGCATAGGCTTCTTTTTGGATGGCCGGGCTAAAGCCGGGATCTGCCCCAAACACCAGCACATCGGCCCCTGCCCTAAAGGCCAGTTCTGCCGCTTCGGGAATGCCGTAGGTGCGGGCAATGGCCCCCATGGTCAGGGAATCCGTCAGGACAAGACCCTTGAAACCCAGCTTCTGCCGCAGCCAGCCGGACACCACCTCAGGGGCCAGCGTTGCCGGTTGCAAGGACTTCGTCCCGCTGTCGCCGACGGATCCCAGAGCCGGCATCACCACATGCGCCGTCATCATCGCCTCTGCCCCTGCCCGGATCAAAGCCTGAAACGGGCGCAATTCCGTGGTCTGTAGCGCCTCCAGAGGGCGATCCACCCGCGGCAACCCCAGGTGGGAATCCATATCGGTGTCCCCATGGCCGGGAAAATGTTTGGGCGTACAGAGGATCCCGGCTTGCCGATAGCCGCGCCACAGGGCGAGGCCGTAATCTGTCACCTGTTTCGGGTCTGACCCAAAGGCTCGGATGCCGATGATGGGGTTGTGGGGGTTGCTGTTCACGTCCACAACAGGGGCGAAGTTGAGGTTAAACCCCAAACTTTTCAGCTCCGTTCCCACCGCACGGGCCATAGCTTCCGCCTTTGCCAGGGATCCCGCTGCTGCCACTGCCATGGCGCTGGGGAACACCGTCACCCCCTCGGTAAGGCGCACCACCGGCCCCCCCTCTTGATCAATGGCTATCCACAGGGGGACAAGGGCTTGTGCCTGAGCCGCGGCAATGAGCTGGGCCACCTGAGGCAACGTTTGAATGTTGCCGGCAATCGAATAGAAGATCAGCCCGCCCACGTGGTAGTCCCGGATCATCTCCTCGAGAGCGGAGGAAAACTCAGCTCCCTCAAAATAAACCAGAAACAGTTGCCCCACTTTCTCCTCAAGGCTCCAAGCCCTGGGATCCACTGCGGCAGCGGGACGGGGTCCTTTCGCGTCAGCGGGACGGAGTCCTATCGAGCATGTCAAAGCAGATGTCCTTGGGCGTCGCTGCCAAGAAAGCCGGTCAGGATGAGCGTAAACTACCCGACACCAACCGCTAGGCGGTACGGAGCGGGCTTTTAGTAGCCCTGCAGTTAGCAAGCCAACCACGAGCCTCTGGGGTGGTTTACAGCACCCCCAATCGACCGTTACCAGTGCCTTAAACAACCGTTTCTGGTGCCCGCAGTATTATTATAGCATTCCTCCCGACACCGACCCTACGGGTACAGTGCGGGGCTCCTGCGATTTCTAGCTGAAGTGGCTCTTGCAGGTTTAGAGTGGCGATTGACTTGTAGTTGTGGCCATACTGGAGGGATGGCGTAAAGAACTGTAACCTCAGCAGTACACCAGAGTCATCTTGAAGTGCAGTGATGAAGTGCAGTGAAATAGTGCAGTAAAATTGTCTCTAAGGCGTTCTTTGTTC
Source organism: Thermostichus sp. MS-CIW-30 (assembly GCF_054058015.1). Classification (NCBI taxonomy): domain Bacteria; kingdom Bacillati; phylum Cyanobacteriota; class Cyanophyceae; order Thermostichales; family Thermostichaceae; genus Thermostichus; species Thermostichus sp. MS-CIW-30. The sequence continues at coordinate 37,890 of NZ_JBSRZW010000011.1, read as the reverse complement.
TTTGTGTTGGTTCTAGCTCCCCTTTCTCCTTAAAAAAAGAGGAGTTGTGAGTGAGAGAAAACCTACCCAAACATTACCTATGGTCAAAACAATCTTCAAGACAATCTCCTCTTCCACCCTGGGGTCGATGATGTTGCCTTTCTCCTGCCGCCAGCTTTGGATAACTGCCTTTCCCGCGTTGGCTGGAGTTACGGTGGCTATTGGCGGCCTTGGGGCGGGAGGATCCCTGTGGCAGGCAGGAGCAGCAGGTTTGGCCACGGGGATGACGGGCTATGTGGCTTCTGCTCTATCTGGAAGCGAGGCCAAAGCCAAAATCCAGCTTCTGCAGCACCTCGAAAATCGACAGAAGCAAAACGAAATCACTCCTTCAGACCTACAGCAACTGCAAAGCGAACTGGCCAACCTGCGTGCTGCCCTTGAAGATTGGGCAAAAGTCCAGCAGAAGGGGGTGGCTGCTGCCCAACCTTATGATGAGGCTCGTTCGCAAGCTCAAACTCCTCAGCTTCATTTTGAAACAGAGATCCAGATCCAATCTCAAGAAGAACGACTTCCTCAGTTACGCGCAGAAGAGCAAAGCCTGAAAGCCTCGATTGAAGATTTACAAGCCAAGAAAAAAAGGCCCATTCAGTCCCTCAAAGAGGGCATAGCCAAGGTGGAACAACTCCAATCAAAACAGAATCTCCTCAAGCAAGATATTGCCCCCCTAACCCAGGCTGATCCCTCAACAGCTGCTGGCAACTTCGCGGAACGGCCATCCGTTCCCAAAAAAGGATCTCCAGACGTATCTCTCAACTTGGCCCGCACGACCAAAGCTGCCGCCGGCGTCGCATGGGCCGACAAATATGACGAAGTCTTTGCAACCCTCGAGGAGCGAATCGACAACCTGGAAGATAGCGCCAGAGCAATGGCAGAACTGGCATCGATGGAAGGCAACGGTAGCCGGTAGGGGCAGACATCCCATCCCAATAGCACCGAAACGGTTCACAGCTCTGGCTCGCCAAAGCCCCGCAGAGGGTGAGCGTGTTCTGAGGGGATCAAGCCCTTGGCCTGCACCAATACCCCAAAGCCCCCCAACCCCATGGGATCCAGCAGCGCGTGAAGAGCATGTCGCCGCCGCAAAACCTGGCCCACATCCACAGCTTCGCCATCAACCGGGTTCCCCATTTGGCTGAGGGCAGCCAGCCGCTCGGTCAATCCCAGGTTCACCAAAAAGTTGCTCTGCCGGGTGAACCCCAGGCATCTTAGCCCCAGAGATTCTCCCACTTGCTCTAGGGTCGTAAAGTCCACATGAGCGGTGAGATCCTGGGATCCCACCCGAACATAGGGGTCCGTATAGCTGCCGTGCTGTCGGTAGGCCAAGAGCGTACCTTGGGCGCGGTGGGGGCTGTAGTAGCTCTGGGCGGTGTGGCCGTAATCGATGGTGAGCACGTAGCCTCGCCGCAGCTTACGGGCCAGCAGCTGCAGCCACTCCAAGGCTTTCAGGTTCACCTCGGTTTGGTAACCGGACGGATAAGTTTCTACAGGGATCCCCAAGCGGGCAAAATACTCCCTCAGCTCAGGAGTGGACAGATCCCCCAGCACTTCCCGGAAGTTGGCTTCTGCAGCCTCGCCGCAATCGACATAGATTTCTCGCAAAGCCCCATCCTGCACCTGCACCCGATGCACCGGAAAAGCATCCACCAGCTCATTGGAGAAGAAACAGCCTGTGACCGACTCATCCGGGATCCCGTCCCAATCCAACCAGCGCACCTTCTCCCCAAAAGGGGCCAACCGCTCCTGCTGGAGCTGCCGCAGATGGGCAGAACGCTCCAAAATCCCATAGTCCAGCGCCTGCCAAAAAGAGGGCTGTTCGCGTAAGCGGGCCGCAGGCCTTGCAGAGCGCACGTAGGTCAGCCAATCCTGGGCCAAGCGACCGCTGCCTGCCCCCATCTCGATGACCGTGAAGGCAGAGGGGGATCCCAAAATGTGCCAGAACTGGTGGATTTGCTCCGCCAACAGTTGGGCAAAGTCCGCCGCCAGGTGGGGGGAGGTGAGGTAGTCGGGGCCAATCGGGGATCCCTGCTCGTAATAGCCCAACCCTGGCTCGTAGAGAGCCCACTCCATAAACTGGGCAAAGGTCACCGGTCCCTGAGCGCGAATGCGGCTGACAATCAACTCCCGCAACTTCTGCGTGGCCTGAGGTGTCGATAGAGAAAGACTCGGGTCGCGTAGGTGTTGCTCAGGAGCGATCACAGGTGAGGATTCCAGGGATCCAGACTCACTCAACTTACTTGTTCAGGGGACGACGCCAATTTTGGCGAAACTGACGGTTTGAGAGCAGCAGCACCGGCCAGAGGGCCGATACCACCCACTTCCCGGAGCCCGAATAGATGCGATCCGCCTTGCGGGCCGAGTACCAAACTCCACCTGCATAGATTGCCAAGAGCAAAAAAGGCCACATCTCAACCCATCCTGTTCAACGCTGCTCACCGAGTCAGGGATCCCCAATCAGTAGGCATCCTGCAGCTCATAAAAATCAGGCGTGATGTAGTCCTTGCGCAGGGGCCACCCTATCCAGTCTTCCGGCATTAAAATCCGCTTCAGGTTCGGGTGTCCCTCGAAAACAATGCCATACATGTCGTAGGTTTCCCGTTCCTGCCAATCCGCCGACTTCCAAATCCAGTATACGGAAGGTAGGCGTGGATCCTGGCGAGGCAACTTTACCTGGAGCCGCACCTCCTGAGGGCGATCCGCCCCGTCTGACAGCTTGATCAGGTGGTAAAGGCTGACCAGTGGCTGCCCTGCCCCCAGGTCATACCCGCACTGGCACTCCAGGTAGTTAAAGCCGTAGGCATAGAGGGCGGTACACAAGGGTAGGAGAAAGTCCCGCTCCACCTCCAACAGCTCTACCCCCGCTGCGTCTCTCCCCAAATACTGGTGCTCGAAGCCGTTGTCGGCCAGAAACTGGGAAACCGGGCCCCGCTCCAACGTCACCAAGGGTTCCGACTGCTCGCCTGCGGATGGCGGCGCTTGTTTTTCCTGGGCATTCTCCTCTGCCATCTCACACTCCTCCCTGCAAGGCTTTGAGCTGCTGTTCCGCCCGCTTAAAGTCGGCGGTTTGCAAGGCCGGGGGCACTGGCAAGCCAATGGCCGCAGCCAGCTCTGGCGGGGGAGCTTGGCGGGTCTCGCTCTCCAGATACTTGCCGGTGATGATCTCCGGCACAGGCTTGAGGTTGTGCTTAACCGTGTAGTAGCGGTGGGTTTGCTGCAGACGGCCTCGTTCCCGCATGTCCTCGGCGGCGATCTTCTTGCGCAGCTTGACAATGGCATCCATGATCGCTTCTGGACGAGGAGGGCAGCCGGGAATGTACACATCCACCGGGATCAGCTTGTCCACCCCCCGCACTGCCGTGTAGGAATCGGAGCTGAACATGCCACCGCTGATGGTGCAGGCCCCCATGGCGATCACGTACTTCGGCTCAGCCATTTGCTGGTAGAGCTTGACCAACGCCGGAGCCATCTTCATGGTGACCGTGCCCGCCGTGATGATCAAATCAGCGGTGCGTGGCGAAGAACGAGGCAACAGGCCAAACCGGTCGAAGTCAAAGCGGGATCCCAGCATGGCAGCAAACTCGATGAAGCAGCAGGCGGTGCCGTAGAGCAGCGGCCAGAGGCTGGACATCTTAGCCCAGTTGTACAGGTCGTTCACCGTCGTCAGAACGACGTTGTTGGAGAGGTCGGTAGTCACCTGGGGGGCAGCCCCCGGAAACAAGACTTGCGATTTCTCAGACGTCATGACCATTCCAATGCTCCTTTTCTCCAGGCGTACACAAGACCCACCACAAGGATGGCGATGAAAATCAGGGCCTCCACAAAGGCCAACAGCCCCAAGCGGTGAAACGCCACTGCCCAGGGATAGAGGAACACCGTCTCTACATCGAAAATGACGAAGACCAGTGCGAACATGTAGTAGCGAATGTTGAACTGGATCCAGGCTTGCCCAAACGGCTCCATGCCCGACTCGTAAGTGCTGCGCCGCAGGGATCCCCGCCGCTTTGGCGCCAAGAGTGCAGAAGCCCCCAGAGCCAAAACCGGCAGCAGAGAGCAGAGGATCAGGAAAACCAGCAAATACTCGTAGCCGGACAGAACAAACACGACGCCAGACTGCCTCAGTTGCTCAACATTTAGATACGTTTCCAGTATAGAGCCAGTCTGTGGCTCCCCTGCGCCACGGGATCTTCAGTTCTATTGATGATCATGATTGTTGGGAGCGGCGTTTTTCCAGCCAGCCCCACACTCCGCTCACCACCGCCCCGGCCATCAGGATCCCCAAAGCCGGCTGAAACAAAGGCAGCCAGAGCCGCATCCAAAGTTTGTAGCCCAGTGGGATCCCAAGAAAAGCCCCGGTTACGGAAAAGACAAACCAGACAAACCCGGCGAACACCAGAAAGACAACGGCAATCAGGAAGTTATCCAGCCAGCGCTTGAGGTCAGAGGAAACCATAGGGATTGAGGCAGAACAGCTTGAAGTAGACCTAGAGGCAATCTGGGAACCGAACCTTTTGGGCCGCTAATGCCGATATCTCAGCTAGAAATCGCAGGAGCCCCGCACTGTACTCATAAAGTCAGTGTTGGGAGGAATGCGTGACTTTATTTGTTTTATGTTATAATAATAATGCGGACACCAGAAACGGCTTTTTAGGGCACTGGTAACGGTCGATTGGGGTTGTCGTAAACCAGCCCAGAGGTCCGTGGTTAGTTTACTAACTGCAGGGCTACTAAAAGCCCGCTCCGTATTGCTTTAGCGGTCTGAGTCGGGTAGTTTACCATCTTTCACCCAGACAGACTGCCGGAATAAGTTCAACAGACAGGGTAGCTTACCCCAGCACTTGGTGAAGATCCCACGTGCACCTTTTTGGGTAGAGTAAGCTGTGCCGGCCCGCTGCTGACCCGCTGTGAACACAACCCAAAACCACGGTAGCGCCAGTAGGATTCCCCAGCCAGCCTGCTAACAATAAGTGAGATTTCCCTTCTGCCGCTTGGTCAGCTCAGGTTGAAGATTGTCCCCAAATGGCTGCACCGGTTGTTGACTTGTCAAGATATAGTGGTAAAAATCTGCTTATACACAATATGTAGCGTTAAGCCGATGTCCATCTCCTCTGGCTCTTCTTTTGCAGACCGCTTGCGATGGGTGATTGGCGATGAAGCCGTCTATGCGTTTGGGCGACGGGCCGGAATTAGCGATACGGCCTTGCGCAGCTACCTGAAGGGATCCGTGCCCAGCATTGACAAGGCCGTGAAAATTGCCCAAGTGGGCCAGGTCAACCTCAATTGGCTGATTACAGGGGAGGGATCCCCGCAGTTGCATCCCGACGCGAAAGCAGAGTATGTGTATGTGCCTTTTGTCGATGTAGCCGCCTCTGCCGGAGCGGGGGTGTTGGTGCGCGAAGAATCGATCGAATCGGTGGTTGCTTTTGAGCGAAACTGGCTGCGGACGCACTTGAAGGGAAACCCTGCCGATCTAAGTCTGATTCGGGTGCAGGGGGATAGCATGTCTCCCACGTTGGAGGATGGCGACTGGATCTTTGTGGAACGGCAAGAGGGCGGGGATCTAAGCTGTGAAGGCATTTACGTCTTTCAGATGGATGGGGATCTGTTGGTCAAACGACTGCAGCGCCTGCCCGGATCCCAGGTGAAGGTGATCAGCGACAATCCCCGCTTTCCCCCTTTTGTGGCGGATTTGGCGGATCCCATCAACGGCCTAACCCTCATAGGGCGTTATCGAGGTCGCATCAGTTTTGATTAGCCTCCCACAGCAGATGGCGGGAAGTGGCAGTTGGACCGACCGAGAATCCCCTTGGCGAGATCGGGTCGCCGGTTAGGATGGGTCTTGAGGGTTGAGTTGAGAGGAGTTCCTGCTCCTTGCCTGCGCCCATCCAGCCGGAGGTTTGCCTGCAATGGCTCGTTCGTCCCAGCTCCTAACAGTCGCTCTCCATTCCCTAAGCGGGATCCTCTTGGTCAGCAGCGGAATCTGGGTCGGGATGGTGCTTCCCCAGCAGGCCCAACCTCAGCCCCAGCCGGAGACCAACATCTCTCCCACTCAACCCGCTTCTCCCACACCACCGATCCTGCCCACCTTGGCTCCGCCCCAGGCCAATCCTCCGGTGGCCAGCCCAACAGCAGATGCAGATCCAGAGGAAAATCATGAGAGCCCCACGGATCTGGAGGCAGAGATTCGGGAGATCCGCCAGCAGGTGATCCAGCTCTTGATCAGAATTGAGGAATTGGAGTCGCGGCTGCAACGGCTGCGTTCTCAAACAGCCCCTGAGCCTGTCAGGGAATCTTCCACTGCTGCCGAGATCGTCCCAGGAGAAGAAAGCACCCCAGCCCCGACCAAAACGCCGACCTCTTTTCAGGTGGGAACCCAAACCATCAGCCTGCCGGGCGATTTGCTGTTCGATTTTGACAAAGCCGAGATTCGACCTGAAGCAGCCTCGCTGTTGGCCCAGGTGGCCAAGTCCTTGGAAGCTATGCCCGGCGCCCGCGTTCAAGTGAATGGCCACACCGATAACATCGGGCCCTTAAACTACAACTTGGCCCTTTCTCTGCGCCGCGCCAATGCGGTTAAGGACTATTTGACGAAGCTGCTGCCGGAAGGCCATCCCATCAGTTGGACAACCTCTGGCTTTGGTCCCACCTTGCCCGTTGCCGATAACGACACAGAAGCCGGACGGCAGCGGAACCGCCGTGTGGATTTGGTCATCGCTCCCTAGCTGCACCCCCCAAAGTGGGGGATGACACGTTCTAGCAGGGCTCTGGTCTAGAATCTGGTAGGGTCAATCCGGCCAGGATTGATGGGCTTGAGTTCAATCCTCATCGTTGGGGTTCGGTTTTGAACGCGGCAGGGATCCCTCTGGACAAGAGGCAAACGTTTGCGCTGAGGGTTGACACAACCCTGGACGCGCTTGACCAGGTTTTGACCTGGTTTGAGTCTTTCCGAAATGCGGGCATCCCGGATCCCATTTGGGCGGAATGTCAGTTGGCTTTGGTAGAGGGGTTTACCAACGCCGTTCGCCACGCCCACTGCGCTCTGCCGGAAAGTACGCCCATCGACATTGAGCTGCTGCTGATGCCGCAAGGGCTGGAGTTGCGCATCTGGGATCAGGGGCAGGAGTTTGATCTGGAGGGATTTGCTCGGAACTTGTCGGATCCCACATCGCCCAACGCCAATCTTGAGTCCGAGGGGGGACGGGGTATTCTGCTGATGAAAGCTCTCTCTACTCACCTCAGCTACAGCCGCCAAGCGGATGGTCGCAACTGCCTGTTGATCGGCAAGCGCTTCGACGATCCTGGATCTCGCCCGCGTCTGTCGGTGCCGGGCTTAGGCGAGCAGACCACCGCTTAACTTGCGAATAGCTGAGCTGGCCACATCGCTGTAGCGCAGTTCACCGGCCAAGATCTGGCCCATGCGCCGAGTGGCTCCCGGTCGTTTGACGCCCACCCTGTAGCCCACGCCCGGAAAGCGATAGAACAACGCCGCAATCCGCTTAGCCCAGCGCATTTCTGAGCCCCATTCCTGCTGCACGCGGGCAGAGTAGTTCGCCAGAGCTTCTGTATCCCCGCCTAGAGCTTGATCGATGGCCTGGGCCGCCAACATGCCGGTGAGAAGGGAAGGGCGGATCCCTTCGGCGGTAAACGGATCGATGACGCAGGCGGCATCTCCCACCAAGAGGGCATTTTGGGTGTGTAGCGGTTGATCTTCGTCCCAGAGGCAGATGGGATGGCCAAACGGCTTGACCGACTTCAAGTCTACGCCAAAGCTTTGGGCATATTGGGCGGCAATTTCCCGCAGGTTTTGTTTTTCTCCACCCCGAAAGGTGCCGGCTCCAATCGAGTAGCCATCAGCCTTGGGGAAGTTCCAAATGTAGCCATTGCTGACGGCGCCGAAGTCAAAATGGGCGGCTGCAGTTTGCGGCTGCGAGAGGGGCACTTCTGCTTCCAAGGCGGCAGCCAGGCGACGGCGGCGTTCCTGAAAGCCCAGCCACTTGGCCATTGAGCCTTTTGCCCCATCGGCCCCGATCACGTACCGACCCCAGACCGGGCCGGCAGTTGTCATCACTTGCCAGCGGTCGCTTTGCCACTCAAGGCCGGAGACGGGGCATTCTGCCTGGAGCGCAGCCCCTTGCTTTTGCGCTTGCTGAATCAGGTAGTGGTCGAAAACATCCCGCCGCACCATCCAAACGGGCTCTTTCAAATCCAAATCGACCACCACCGGATCGCCGCCGCGCCAGGTGTAGCGGATTTGCCGGATCTTGAGGGAAATGGCGGGGCCAAAGTCGAAGTCAAACCAAGCCGCCACCATAGGAGAAACGCCGCCCCCACAGGGTTTGTAGCGGGGCAAGGGATCCTTTTCCAGAACCAGCACCGAGCGTCCCCGCTTGGCCAGATGGTAGGCGGCAGATCCTCCAGCAGGGCCGGCGCCGACGATGACACAGTCGTAGAGTTGCGGCATGGTTTTCGATACTCCAGGCCCCCCCATCCTGGGTTCTGCTCACCAGCTTCTAGCCTATTATGGCTACAGCGAATTGCCTGCACGTTGCTTGCCTTTTTGTCGGGAAGACCATGCGAATTCGCTGGCAGCGCCTTGCCAACCAGCCCTCAGCTTGCTACTGTGCCGCCTGCGGAAAGCGTTTTGCGGGCGGGAAGCGAGTTCGTTGCCTTTTCAACGATAGGGGTCTGAATCTCGGCCCTATTTGCCCAGAGTGCTTTGCTCTTCCCCCAGTTCAGTTGCGAGAACAGATCCACCGCTATGCCTATTTGATGCGCCTGAATCGTCTGCGGGATCCCGGCATCCAAGACCACGCCCATCATCTGGAACAAGCGGCCCGGGAGCGCTCCATTCGTTATCCGGGCCTGTGGGGCTGGCTGCGGCAGTGGTGGTAGCCTTGGCAAGGGGATTGGGCATTCTGGAAAAGATGCAGGAAAATCAGGAGAGGTTGCCTTCGGGATCCCAGACCCGTTGGCTTGTTTGCTCTCGTTGGTTGAGGAGCCCCCATGCACGACCTGGACAGTTTGCCAGAACCAGTAGCCGATGCCTTGATCAAAAGCCTGCTTACGGACGTGGAGCGGCTGATCAACCAGCACGGACTGTCAGAGGTTCTGGTGGGGTTGGCCATGTATTGCAACGTGCAGTTCAAGGCCAAGTTCAATAAGCCCAACCGCACGGAGAAGGATGAGGAGTTGGGGTTTTATTTCCGCGACGCCGCCAAAGCTCTAGAGGTGGCTGCCAGCCTCACCTATCGCACCATCGACCGCTCTCAATCTGCCCGGCCCAGCACCTAGCCACTGGGATCCCTTTTTGGCCTCCACCCCCAAGCCCCTCTCCCAGGGGGAGAGGGGGGCAGGCATTTAACCAGCAAACCGTTTCACCGCAATGGGAAGGGAAGGAACGCGGCATCTTGGGGTGGCAAGGGATCCCCCTGGGTTTTTATGCTGGTGGGCAACAAGTTGCATTGAGGCTGAGCGTGAGAATCGTCTGGGAACGCAGCATTTACGGGGGCAATGGCCGAGTGCCCTGCATTATCTGTGGGGGATGGGCCAACCCCATCCAGAAAAAAGGGCACCAAGTGTTGCTGGCGGTGGTCTATAACGACCGCGGGCAAATCTACGGGGAAGTCTGCCGCAGCTGCCTCGGTTTGGGGGCCAAAGGCATCAAAGAGTGCCTGCAAGAGCGGATCGCCCGTTTGCGCAAGCAACTGGAAGATTTGGAAGAGCTGGAGCAGGGAGAGGTGCAACTGCCTACATTGGAGGAGGAGTTGAGCGCCTATTTGGATTGAGGACTACACCCCTCTGAAAAACTTACGAAACCCCAATAGGAGGTGACGTCTCTGATTTCTTCCTGCTTCCACGACCCATGACTGGTAGCGGAGTTGGCCTCTATGGTCGTTTCAGGTTAGTCTGAGACGCCCGAGCTACTGAGAAAAGCCCCGCCCTACCGCTATGGGGAAGTAAGCTAACGGCGCGCAGAGGACGTCAACAACCTTGGTCAGCAAATATGGACAGCAAATATGGACGGAGAGGGAGGGATTCGAACCCTCGACGGAGCTTTTGGGCCCCGTAACTTCTTAGCAGGAAGCCGCTTTCGACCACTCAGCCACCTCTCCAGGGCCAGGAAGGGCAATGGCAAGCTGGGATCCAGACACCAGTTCACTCATTGTAGGGGATGGGATCCCACCCGGCAACTGCCCCCTGACCCGCCCTGCAAAGACTCCGTCCCGCTATCGCGATCAGCCGGGATCCCTCCTGGGGTTGGGTGAGTCTAGCTCACCACCTGCAGGTAAATATCGAAGCTGCCGCTATTGTCGCCGTAGCTGCCCTTGGCGTCATTGATGTTGAAGGCAATATCCAGGTTGGGATCCAGATCCACCTCTTGGGGCTGCTCTGGCGAGGACTCGAAAACCTGATGGGCCACCAGTTGGGCTTTGGGTTGAAACAGCACAATCCCGTAGCGGCAGAGGCCCGGGTAGCGCCACTCCTCAGGGGTCGGGATCCCTTTGCCAAGGGGCGAGCGGATGCTGGTGGAAAACGAGAAGCCATAGCGCCAAGCCACATTCCTGGGGAAAAAGCGGATACGGCTGGCCCGCAACGGACGCCCTTGCCAGCGTAAAATGTTGCCCGCCTCTTGGTTCACCCGCAGGTCACGGAAAGCCATCCAAGCCTGTAAAGCTTCTTCTTCAGGTTGGATCCCTTCGATGGCCAGGGCCTGGCTCCAATCCAAGTCACTGCCATCGCAGGTGATCTGCCGCGGAATTTGCGCCAAATCCAGTTGTGCCAACCCCAGGGTATCAGACGCAGATTGGGTAAACATCTATCTCTCCTTTTTCCATCTGATTTTTCAAAATGACTCCAGAAAGGATGGGCTCCCTCCCCAGAGATTGAGGAGCCGCAGGGATCCCAAAAATGTGTCTAGGGAAGGGTTGTAAGAGACCAACCTATCCACATCTCCCCTGCTGGGTAGAGAATGTCAGATGCACGATGACCAACGGAGTTGAAAACCTCAAGCTCTTGCCCAAACGGATGAGAGGTTGGGAGTTCAAGCTCCTTTAGCAGATAGATCAACGTTACTTGATGAATAAAAGCTATTCCCGAAAAGATAGCCCTTTGCAATACTTTTTTAGGGAACCTTAGGGAGTTGCTAATTCCCTGTGACTCGGCTGCCAATGAAGGCCAGAACCCAAATCCAGGTTTGCTGCAGATCTTCCAGAAGCTTGTATTTTGGAACACATTAATGGTGTAATCGCCTGTTAAGCACTCTTGCGCTCGACCCCTGGGCTCTGCAGCGGCTTTCCACAGCCCAGAGCGCCCTGACAAGCGTTTTTGGTAAGATCACCCCTACAGGTCTCCCAGGGTGCCCGGCGCCCACGGCATGCACGACAACCCTACTTCCCTCTCTTCTGATTTCGAAGTCATCTCTCTGTCCAATCCTCAACAGGCCATGTCTTTGGCGGGCACTCAGGAGGCCAACCTGAGGTGGATCAGTCGCTCCAGCGGTGCTTCTGTAACGCTGCGCGGACAGGACCTGTACCTGAAAGGCACTCCCCAACAGCGGCAGCAGGTGCGGCAATGGCTAGAATTGCTGAGGCCGCTTTGGCAAACTGGGCACCCCGTCACTGTGATCGATGCAGAGCAAGCTTTTCGCGCCCTCTCCGGCCAGGAGGCTGCCGCCTATCAGCAAGCACAAGCAGGAGTTTTGGCCCGCACCCGCAAAGGGGAGCTTATCCGACCGAAAACGCCCCGCCAACAGGAGTACGTGCGAGCCATTCGCACCCACGACCTCTGCTTTGGCATTGGACCGGCGGGTACCGGCAAAACCTATCTGGCTGCCGTTGTGGCCATTGCTGCCCTACAAAACCGGGAGTACGAGCGTTTGATCTTGACTCGCCCGGCTGTGGAGGCGGGAGAAAAACTGGGGTTTTTGCCGGGGGATCTGGTGGAAAAGGTGGATCCCTATCTGCGGCCCCTTTACGATGCCCTGTTCGAGTTTATCGACCCGGCCAAGCTGCCGCAGTTGATGGAGCAGGGGGTGATCGAAGTGGCGCCGCTGGCCTATATGCGAGGCCGTACTTTGAGCAATGCCTTCATCATTTTGGACGAAGCCCAGAACACCACCCCCGAGCAGATGAAGATGGCCCTCACGCGGCTGGGATTCCGGTCGCGTATGGTGGTTACCGGGGATCTCACCCAAACGGATCTGGGCAAACATCGCATGTCCGGCCTGGCAGCGGCAGAGCGTATTCTGACAGGGGTAGAGGGGGTTGCCTTTTGCTACTTCGACCAGCGGGATGTGGTGCGCCACCCTCTGGTGCAGCGGATTGTCGATGCCTACGCCCGCTACGAGGGGCAGTCGTGAAGCTGAGGGTGCTCTTTTTCGACGCTGTGGGCACTTTGTTTCGGGTGCGGGGCAGCGTGGGCCAGGTTTACAGCCAGGTGGCAGCGGAGTATGGGGTAAGGGTGGATCCCCAGGCCTTGGATCGCGCTTTTGGCCAAGTTTTTGCCCAGGCTCCAGCCCCGGCCTGCCCAGGATTGACGGGATCCCCTTTGCGGGAGTGGGAGCGGACCTGGTGGCGCCAGGTGGTGCGGGAGACTTTTGCCCGGGTGGGATCCCTGGCTGCCTTCGGAGAGCACCGGTTTGAAGACTTTTTCGCCCAATTGTTTGAGCACTTTGCCGGGGCGGATCCCTGGGAGCTGTATCCCGAGACGCTGCCGGCTTTGCGGGCCCTGCAGCAGGAAGGGATCCGGTTGGGGGTGATCTCCAACTTCGACAGCCGCTTGCCCAGGGTGCTGCAGCAGTTGCAGTTGGATCCCTACTTTTCCACCCTCACCCTCTCCACCCAAGTGGGCTATGCCAAGCCCGATCCTCGCATCTTCCAAGCTGCCCTGGCAGCCCACGGGATCCCCCCCGCAGCCGCCGGCCACATTGGCGACAGCCGCCGCGACGATTATCAGGGGGCAAAAGCAGCAGGCTTGCGAGCCCTTTGGCTGGATCGAGAGGGGAAGGAGAGCTCCTGCCCAGAGCGGATAGAAGATCTGTGGGGATCCCTGTCCATGCTCAATGGGCCGAAGCAGAATTGAGCAGCAGAGGGGCAAAAAGGCCATCCGGCTTGAGCAGGTAACGCCGCAGGTTCATCCGCCGCTCCAGCAGGCAAGCATGGCCGCTCTGGGGCGAGATTTCTACCTGCGCCTGGGGCAGCCGTTCCGCCAGCCAGCCCACCTCCTGCACCGAGGGCAACAGGCGATCCCGCCCCCCCGCCACCAGCAAAGTCGGCAAGGTCATCGACTCCAGAGGCAGCTTCTCCACAGCAAAGGATCCCAGCAAAGCCAAGCGCTGGGCAGCCACTGTGGGTTCAACACTGTGAACTGCCTGGCGCAGCCGCTCCCGATCCGGCGGCTCCATTTGGCTGAGCTCCGCCAAAGCCCCCAACCCCCGCTCCGACAACTGGTGATAGAGCCCCGGCGGCAAAAAGGGCAGGAGAACATGTCCTGCCCACCACCAGGGCCTACGTCGCAGCGACGAGGCTGGATTGACCAAAATGAGGCCGCGGCACCGTTCCGGCCATTGGGCGGCCACCAGCAAGGCCAGGCAGGCCCCAAAGGATTCTCCACACAAGTACGCCCCCGCTTCTAGCTGGGATCCCACCCAATCGGCCAGGGTTTCCCAGCTATCCCCCGCTTCCGGGTGGTTCAAACTCAGGGGGCGAATGCGAAACTCCCGCTGCAGAGCCTGCGCCTGCCGGTAAAACAACGTACCTGTGCCATCCATACCGGGCAAATACAGCAGCAGGGGCCGCTCCTGACCGACCGCTCCCGTTGCCGGGCTGACCAAGCTAGAGGCAGATGCTACCGGCTCGCCACTCAACTTTCTCATCTCTCTGCCAATCCCAATCGCACCTGTTCTCGGGCCGCTGCAGTTAGCTCTTGAATGACCTGCATTCGCTCGCGTCGGGATCCCTGGCGCTGCTTCCTGCCCACCCAAAGGGGGGATCCCACCCTGAGCACCACCCGCCGATACAACACCACCGGATGTCCCCCTTCCTGTTGAAATCGGGGTTCAGTGGGGTCAAACCAGCGGAAAAAAGCCATAGGAATATCTACTCCCCGCCATTCTTCCTGCGCCCACACCGCCACCGGCAGAATCGGCAAGGGATCCACCGCTGCCGCCAGCGCCAGGTGGGCAAAACCTGGCTGAAACCGCCCCACCTCCCCAGGCGAGGTCTCACGGGTGATCTGCTCCGCCCCTTCTGGGAAGATCCCCACACCCACCCCCGCTGCCAAACTGGCCTGTGCCTGGCGAAAAAAATGGATTTGCTGTCGGGATCCCTGCTTGAGGGGAATGCAGTCCAAAGCCAGGGCGATTTCCCGCAGCAGCGGCACCTGAGCCAGGTAGTAATGGCAGGCAAAGCGAATCGGTCGGTCCAACCCCGCGATCAGCACCGGCGCATCCAGAAAACTGCGGTGATTGCTCACCACCACCAGCGGGCCGGCGGGAACGTGCTCCTTGCCCTCCACCCACACTTCCGTCTGGAAAAGGGTGAGCAACAACTGGGCCAGAGTCCTGGGGTCTGGAGGCCAAGAGAGAGCAGAATTGGCTGAGAACGCTGCGAAGGATCCCATCAATAGTCCACCCCGCGCCGCAGATCGGCCCCCTGCTCGGCATAGTGCTTGTGGCTCACCATTTCCGAGTGGACAGAGGCCAGCTCAAAGTAAGGTAAGGGGGCATGGCACCGCCCCGTGATGATGATCTCCGTGTCCCGCGGCTTGCGCAGCAAAGCCTGGACAATCGGCTCCACGTCCAGCAGCTCCAGATCCACCGTCGGGTTCAGCTCATCCAGGATGATGGTTTTGTACAGGCCAGAAGCGATGGCCGCCCGCGCCAACTCCCAGCCCCGCTCCGCTTCTACATAGTCGATTTCCTGTTGTTTGCCCCGCCAGACAATGGCATCCCGACCGCAGCGCTGGTGATCCACCAAATCGGGGTAGCTTTCCCGCAGGGCCCGAATGGCTGCATCCTCGGTGTAGCCCGTTCCCCCCTTCAGCCATTGCATGATCAGTACACGATGGGAGAGATCCTTACTGATGCCGCGTCCAATCGCCTGCAGAGCCCGCCCCAGAGCGCTGGTGGATTTTCCCTTGCCGTTGCCGGTGTAGATCTCGATGCCGCTGGAAGGAAGCTCGCCGTTGCGGGGATCCGTCGCCCGCCGGACACTGCGCATTTCCGAGTGCAAATCCGCCAGGTCGATAATTTCCTTGGGAGCGCCGCGCCCGGTGATGATCACCTCCATGGCCTCCGGCTTTTGCTTGAGGGTACTGACCACCTCCTCCACAGGCAACAGGCCCAGATCCAGCACCGGGTTGAGCTCATCCAGCACCACCACCGAGTAAAACCCCGACGCCAAAGCCCCTTTGGCCACATCCCAACCGCGGCGGGCCTCCTGACGGTCAAACTTGGTGATCTCATCTGGGCCGAAAAACTCTCCCCGCCCGGTGCGCAATTGATCGATGAGATGGGGGAAGCCTCGCTGCAGAGCCGCAATGGCCGCATCCTCAGCATAGGTTCGGCCTGGCCCCTTGAGAAACCGCACCAGCAACACCCGGCTGGGGGCCGCCTTTTCGATCCCCAAGCCAATGGAACGCAGCACAACCCCTAGGGCCGCCTGGGACTTGCCTTTGCCCTCGCCGTCGTAGACATGGATCTGGCCCCGTCGCCGATCAAACTGCTGGGCAGTCACAATCCCAATTTCTGCCATGCCCCTCCGCGTCATCCTGCTGTGGGAAAATCCCACTTTTCTACCCCCATCTTAGAGCCTACTTGGAGCCTAGCCAGAACTTGGGCAGGAGGGGGAAACTAAAAAGCTCCCAAGAGGCCGGAAAGACCGGGGTAAGATGAGCAATGGTTGTCCAGCCGATGCCTGTCTAGCGAGGGATCCCCCTTGTATCCGACTGCATTTTCTTCTCGCCCGTTACTCCCTGCTGTGGATAGCCCTATTGAGCTGGTGGGGGGGACGCCGCTGATCCGTCTGCGGCGGGTTGCTGCCGATTTGCCGGAATCGGTACGGGTATATGGCAAGGCAGAGTGGTACAACCCTGGGGGTTCAGTCAAGGATCGCCCGGCCCTCAACATGATTCGCGCTGGCGAACGCCAGGGCAAGCTTACCCCCGGCAAGATCATCCTCGATGCCACCAGCGGTAACACCGGCATCGCCTATGCCTGGATCGGGGCCGCCTTGGGCTACAAGGTCAAGCTGGCTCTTCCCGCCAACGCCAGCCCGGAGCGCAAGAAGATCCTGGCTGCCTATGGCGTGGACTTGGTTCTGACGGATCCCGCTCTGGGATCCGATGGGGCCATCGAGAAAGCCCGCGCCCTCTATGCGGAAAACCCCGAGCTTTATTTCTACCCTGACCAGTACAGCAACCCCGCCAACTGGCAAGCCCACTACGAAACCACTGGGGTGGAGATTTGGGAGCAAACCCAGGGGCAGGTCACCCATTTTGTTACCGGGCTAGGCACCAGCGGCACCTGTATGGGGGTGGGGCGGCGCCTGCGAGAGTATCGCCCGGATATCCAAATCATTGCCATGCAGCCCGACTCTCCCTTCCATGGCCTGGAAGGGCTCAAGCACATGGCCACAGCTCTAAAACCCGAGATTTACGATCCCACCCTGCCTGACCAGCACATTGAGATCTCCACAGAAGCAGCCCAGAAAATGGTCAAGCGCTTGGCGTTGGAAGAAGGCCTGCTGGTGGGCATCTCTGCCGGCGCCAATGTGGTGGCAGCCCTAGAGGTGGCCCGTCAGCTCTCCTCTGGAGTGGTGGTGACCATCTTTTGCGACGGGGCTGACAAATATCTTTCCGAGCGTTTCTGGACAGAGGAGTGACATCCTCCCGGCGCTCGTCCTGTGGACAGGGCGCGGGCCACTCTTCCTGTCAGCGGGACGGAGTCCTTGAAGCCTGCACTCTCTCGCTTTGGCGGCGCGGAGCGCTTTGCGTCAGCATGAGTGTGGGAGTATGTCACGTACCTTTAAGGCTGAGCGCAGAGGGATCCCATGGCGATCATCGTCCTGAAAGCCTGGTATTTGGATTCGGTGTTGTCTGCTTCTCAAGTCCAACAGAGGGCCCCTGACCTGCGCCTAAGCCGTACCGGCCTCTTGAAAACGGCGATGCGGGCCGACTTTCTCGACGATGTGGAGCAGGTGAAGGCTTCCCTGTGGTGGCAGCGCTACCTGGAAGGAGAGCTGGTGGAGTTTTACATCGAAGGCAGCGGCGCCTACAGCATCTCCAACCTCGATTTGATCAGCCGTGAGATCTACTTTAATAAGCGGGCCACCCTGAACATGACCGAGCCGGTCATCTACTTCTGCGGCCAATCGGATTACCCCGACTCCAGCGCCACTCTGCACCGGGCATTGCAAGCCGTGGTAGAGACCCTCAATCGCAACCACGGGCCGGTTGTGCCCCTACAGCTTCAGGGATCCCTTCCCGCTGAGGCTGAGACCCCGCTCATCGATGCGGCCTTGATTCGCAAGCTCAAGCACGCGCTGCTGGTGGTGGCCGATGTAACCCCTGTGCAGGTGAATGGCCGGGGGCGTCCCCTACCCAGCCCTCAGGTCTGTCTGGAGTTGGGCTATGCCCTGCAATCGAAGCGCCCCGAACAATTGCTGCTGGTACAACTCCCCCGCGACGGCATCGAGGGATCCTTTCCCTTTGAGGTAGAGGGCAGCAGTTTTTTGAAAATCGCCGATCCCCAGCATCTGTCCGATCAATTGGGAGCCGAGATCGCCCGGCAGTTGCAGCGCAACCGGGTTATCTCCCTCTAGCCAGCAGCACCTATCCAACCTCCCCTCGCAGCCGTTAGACTCTTGGAGATGGTCACTCCTGGCCATGGGGGATCTGGCTCCCCGAAACCCAAACAGCCTCGCTACCTTATTTTCCCCTTGTGAACCATGACCCTGGCTAATGCAAATCCTTTGATTTCCCCGGATCGCTCTGCATCAGGTTGGCAGAGAGGTCTGAACAGCATAATGTTCCTGCTGCTGTTGGGGGTTCCCCTATCTTGGGTGGGGCACTTCCGGGGCTGGGATCCCAACCTGGTCTTCCTCTGTGCGGCTTTGGCGGTGGTGGCCTTGGCAAAGTTTATGGGTCAGGCCACGGAAGAGATTGCAGCCTTGACAGGGCCGACAGTCGGGGGGCTGATCAACGCCACCTTTGGCAATGCGGCGGAGTTGATCATCGGCTTGGTGGCACTGCGGGCGGGGCTGGTGGATGTGGTAAAAGCCTCCATCACCGGCGCGATCATCAGTAACCTGCTCCTGGTGGCCGGCTTGGCCATGTTTTTGGGCGGGATCAAGTTTCGGGAGCAGAGCTTTCGACCCGAGGTGGCCCGCATGAATGCCTCGGTGATGAACCTGGCGGTGGTGGCCTTGATCTTGCCCAGCGTGGTCACCTACACCGATGCCAACTTGGGGGAGATCTCCATCCAAGAGCTATCCACGGCGGTAGCCCTGGTGCTGATTGGGGTTTACGGTCTCACTTTGCTGTTTTCCCTCAAAACCCACAGTTACCTCTACGCCCTTCACGAAGCAGAAGCCGCAGAAGATGAGGCGGCCAATCGCCTGGCCCCCAATCCGGTTTTGCAGGCGGAAGGATCCATTCCCCAGGTGTTGACGGCTCCGCCCGAGGGAGCCGGTTTGGGGTTTTGGGTGCTGGCCCTCTTGGGGTTGACGGTGTTGGTGGCGCTGGAGTCGGAACTGTTGGTGAGCACCCTAGAGGACACGCTGGAACACTTTCACATGACGCCGCTGTTTATGGGGGTGATTTTGTTGCCGATCATCGGCAACGCGGCAGAGCATGCGACGGCGATCACGGTGGCCATGAAAGACAAGATGGATCTCTCCTTCTCGGTGGCGCTGGGCTCGACGATGCAAATTGCCCTGTTTGTGGCACCTCTGCTGGTGCTGGCCGGGGATGTGCTGCATCAGCCCATGAACTTCAACTTCGGCATGGTGGAGTTGGTGGCCATTGCAGTCTCGGTGCTGCTGATCAATTCCGTCAGCAGCGATGGGCGCTCCAACTGGCTGGAAGGGCTACTGCTCTTGGCCACCTATGCCATCCTCGGGATTGCTTTCTTCTTTCTGGAGTGAGGCGTTAAAGTGTTCTGCACCGCTGACGCAAACGGCTCATGCTGCACAAACTGCGATCGGTAGACAAGCCGAAGCCGGGGAAAACGGGATCCCTGTTGTGGCCTCTCCTTTTCGGTGCATCTTTTGCCCTATCCCCCATAGGCGGGCCCGCATGGGGGCAGGAAGCTGCCGAAAACAACGGCACCACCTCCAACCTGCCTTTGCTCAACCGTTTGGATGCCCTAGAAGAGCTGCGGCAAGCGCTTAGCCTCCCCACCTCCTCTGTCCAGGCGGAGGCCGTGACGCTGGATGGGCGGCATTTGTTTGTGGTTACTGCTCCCCAGGGGGATCCCGGCAGCCTGCCTCCGGTGTTGCAGCGGGTGCGCTCCATTGAACAAACCCTGCACCAGTTGGCCAGCGCCGGATTCGATCCAGAGGCGCTGCAGGTTGAAGTCACCCTGGACGGCCAGACCAACCAGCCTGTTATCCGGGTGAATGGGCGACATTTGCTAACCATCACCTCCCTCGATGCTCAATTCCAGGGCGCCCAACCCATGGACTGGGCTGAGCAAGTAGCCGGCATTGTCGAGGAAGCGCTGCGCACCTCGCAACGGGAACGGCAGCCTCAATTTTTGCGCCGCCAAGCGGTGATTGCCCTCGGCATCTTGGCTGTGGTAGGGAGCCTGAGCCAGCTCTGCCAGCGAAAACGGCGACGGCTGCAGCAAAAACGCGATGCCCTGCAGACGGAATACCAGGCCATCCAAGCAGAGATTCAGGAGCGCCTAGCGGGGGAAGAGCAGCCGGGCGTGGATCCCGTCTTGGTCGAACAACAGGCCGGACGCAAACGGCAGGAATCCTACTTGGAGCTGCAAATTCGCCTGCTGCGCCTGGTGCAAATTAGCCTGTGGGTGGGCGGAGTCGGGGTGAGCTTGGGCCTTTTCCCACAAACGCGACCCCTGCAAACGTTTTTCCTGGTTTCGCTGCGCGGCCCTCTGTTGCGGTTGACAGGGGTGGGCCTGGCCACCTATGGCAGTGTTTGGCTGAGTGGACTGGTACTGGATAACCTCTTTGCTGCCCTGCGCCAAGAGCAAAATGCCCCCACCTATCGCCTCAGCAAACGCCTCAGCACCTTTGCCAGCGTCTGTGACATACTCCCATCACTAACCCTACAGGTACAGCGTGGGCTTCGCGCTTCATCGGGGAGCTACTGCAAGAACCCTCCACGCGCAGACACGGGATGTCCCACCGCGTAGCTGTACCAGATTCCGGCAACGCCGTTTTGTACAGCCATGTTGATTATGGCACAGGATATATACGCCTTTCATCCCGACCCTCCTGCTGTTGCAGAGAGTGCGGGGCTTCCCGGCGGTTTAGCTAACCCAGTTGCGCAACACCGAAGGCAGCTTGATCTCCATTCCCAACAGTGCCATCCGGGTGGTGGAGAACCTCTCCAACGGCTGGTCACGGGTGGATCTGGGGATTGTGATCGCCTATGAAAACGATCTGGAACAGGCGATACGCATCACCGAGCAGGTGGCTCTGCAGATGTACCGGGAGCCGGCTTGGCGGGAACAAATTCTCGAGCCCCCCGAAATGCACGGTGTCGATGATCTGGGGGAGCGGGGGATCACGTTGCGCATTTGGATCAAGGTGCAGCCCCTGCAGCAGTGGAGGGTGGCGCGGGAATACCGCCGTCGCCTCAAGCACGCCTTCGATCAAGCAGGGATCCAGATTCCTTTCCCGCAGCAGACCCTCTGGTTCCACAGCCCCTTGGAGATGCGCATCCAGGGTCTCAGCCCAGAGGAGACCCACCGCTTGCTGCACCTGATGGAATCGCGGCTCGAGGCTCGCCTGCGGGAAAGGGATCCCGTTGCAAACGACTTGACAAATTGACAAAATAGGCGGCTGCCGAAAGCTTCTACCCTTAGCCGCTCAGCCGGCTAGCAGTTTCAACAGGGCGGTCGCGCCAGCAGGCCGCAAGTCTAGTGACTACTCATCGCCGATGATTTCCGGCTCAGTCAGTTCATCCGACATTTCGATGACAGCGCGGCGGATTGGCTTCATCCAGCCATCTTCTATATCATCCGGATCCTCGTAGCGGCGGCGCTTGGCGCGGTTGGCCACCTGTACCGTGATGCGATAGCGATTTTTGGAAGCGTTGATCAGAGCCTCTACCCGACGCATCAGCTCGTCATTGTCAATAGCCAGTTGATTCTTGCGGGAAGCCATAATCGCAGTCTTAAATCTTGATATCTTGTTGCCACCAGGATCCCAACGAGACTCCGTCCCGCTAACGCGAAAGGACTCCGTCCCGCTACCGCGATCCTAGCAGAGAACCTTCCAGTTCTTGCATTCCTGTAGCGTTGCATGGCAATAGGGTGGGACTTTTGCCAAGAACTCATTTGTCAAGATTTGTCAAGAACTCATTTGTAGAGCAGCTTGCTCTGCTCTTGTACAACTCACAGGGGCTGCTAATCCAGCAAAAACTGTACCCACTTCGGCGGGGGTGGCAGCGGGCAACGAAAGTGCTCCATCACCAGGGCGGCCACCAAATGCACCGTGAATACGTAGATGAGGGAATTGAAGGCAATAAATCCCACCACCACCACCTGAACCATCCAGGGTTCTGCCACCCAGTAGACGCCCCATCGGCTGAGGGACACATCCAGGAGCCAGTTGGTTAGGCCGGTAAGTTGAATGGTTACGTAGATCCAGAGGTTTTCCCCCACCAGTAGGGAGGAAAGCACCAACTGAAAGATCAAGCCCAGGGCGCTGAGCACAGCCCCGCTCACCACCGAGACGTACCAGGAAAGACGCTGCTGCCACAGGCGGGCACACCAATAGCCCAGCAGACCATAGGGAATGACATAGAGAATGCTGCGCGTGGGCCCTATCAGCACCGTCAGCAACAGGCCGGAGACTGCCAGGGCCATTGCCCCTGTGCGGGGATCCCAGCGCATCACCGCCAGCGCCACCGGAATGGGGAAAAACAGGCGCATGAAAGGAGCTAGCGGCGTGTAGCTCAGGATCCAGATCAAGGCTGCCGTACTGGCCAAAAAAGCCGTTTCCACCACCCTCAAAGCCGGAGAACGGGGAGGTGGGGGGGGTAAGGGAGGAAAGTCATCCTGCACAGAAGGCTGAGGCGGCGGGGGCACATCCAGAAAAGCACAACTTTTCCCAGCTTAGCTTGTCGGGGTGTGGGGGTAGCTAAGCCCCGCACTGTACTCGTAGAGTCAGTGTCGAGATACAGATACCCCCACATGGTGTATGGTGGGAGTACTTGCACAAAACGGCTTTTGCCGGAATCTGGTGCAACTACGCGGTAGGGCATTCCGTGTCTGCTCGTGGAGGGTTCTTGCGTAGGCTCCCCGTTCGCGTCAGCGGTGCGTAGCACTTTGAAGCGAGAAGCCCACGCTGTACCCGTAGGGTCAGCGATGGGAGTATGTCACGCCACCGGTTGCCGGGTTGGGCGAATTGTTGCCCAGAGGTGTGGATCTGGACTGCAAATCGGCTACAGGATAGGCCCTGTTGTCGATTGGGGCTGCCTCAGCGGATCCCTTTTGGATTTCAGGACATTCGGCAACATTTCCCAAGGCCAACCGTGAACCGACCCCCATCGGCCAGTCTCTCCTGACCCTACCCATCAACTTGTCTTGAAACGACTAGGGCGTTCTGATAAAGTCGAGGCGGGATTTGCCCTGAGAGAGCGGGATCCCTTCTGGACAAGTCTAGGGTCAATGCTATGGCAGTGCGGGTGGGCATCAACGGTTTTGGCCGCATCGGACGGCTGGTGCTGCGGGCTGCTTGGGGCTGGAAAGAGCTGGAATTCGCCCACATCAACGAGATCAAAGGGGGAGCTGCGACGGCGGCCCACCTGTTGAAGTTTGACTCGGTGCAGGGCCGCTGGGCTATCGACATTGAGGGATCCGATAACCGGCTGCGCATTCAGGACAAAACCCTCACCTTTAGCGAACACAAGTCTCCTGGTGAAGTGCCCTGGGCAGAGTTGGGGATCGAGCTAGTGCTGGAATGCTCGGGCAAGTTTGTCAAGGCAGCAGAGCTGGATGCCTACTTCAAAGCGGGGGTGCGCAAGGTGATTGTGGCTGCCCCTGTCAAGGACGAAGAGGCCCTCAACATTGTTATGGGTGTCAACGATCACCTGTACGACCCGGCCCGGCACCATTTGCTGACGGCGGCTTCCTGCACCACCAACTGCCTGGCTCCTTTGGTGAAGGTCATCCACGAGGGAATCGGCATTGTTCACGGGGTGATCACCACCATCCATGACGTCACCAATACCCAAACCATGGTGGATGCCCCCCACAAAGACCTGCGGCGGGCCCGCTCCGCTCTGCTGTCTTTGGTGCCCACCACCACCGGCTCGGCCACGGCCATTGGGCTGATTTACCCCGAACTCAACGGCAAGTTGAACGGCATTGCGGTGCGTGTTCCTCTCTTGAACGCTTCCCTAACCGATGCCGTGTTTGAGGTCAGGCGGCCCACCACTGTGGAGGAGGTTAATCACCTTTTAAAAACGGCAGCCGAGGGCCCACTCAAAGGCATCCTTGGCTATGAGGAGCTGCCCTTGGTCTCGGTGGATTTCAAAGGGGATCCCCGTTCCAGCATTGTGGATGCGCCCTCGACGATGGTGGTGGATGGCGCCCAGGTGAAGATCCTGGCCTGGTACGACAACGAATGGGGCTACGCCAACCGCATGGCGGAACTGGCCCGCAAAGTGGCCCGCAGTCTATAGATCCCCTTTGGAGACCTGCCCATGACTTCTGTTTCGACGGCTCAAGCCTCTGCGGTTCGCAACTACGCCCTGGTTACAGCGGCCTATTGGGGGTTCACCATCACCGATGGCGCCATCCGCATGTTGGTGCTGCTGCACTTCCACAAGTTGGGCTTTACCCCGATCCAAATTGCCATGCTGTTTCTCTTCTACGAGATCTTCGGGGTGATTACCAACTTCCTGGGCGGGTGGATTGGATCCCTGTTTGGCCTGCGGCTGACCCTGTATGGCGGCATTGCCATCCAGATCTTGGGATTGGTGATGCTGGGCGTGTTGAACATGCAGTGGCCGGTCTGGGGCCAGGTGGCCTACGTGATGACGGCCCAAGCTCTGGCCGGGATCGCCAAAGACCTCACCAAGATGAGCTCCAAAAGCGCCATCCGCCTGGTGGTGCCCAAAGAAGCGGAATCCCGCCTGTTTCGTTGGGTGGCTATGCTCACGGGATCCAAAAACGCCCTCAAGGGGGTGGGGTTCTTTGTGGGAGCGGCCCTGCTGCAGATCTTCACCGAAATCTACGGGGATCCCATGGGCTTCCGCATGGCCAACTTTGTCCAGGCGGGGGCGTTGGCTTTGATCTTCTGTTCGGGGGCGCTGCTGCCTGCAGACATGGGCAAAATCAAGGCCAAGATCCCCTTCAAGCGGCTGTTTTCCAAGAGCAGAGAGATCAACATCCTCTCGGCAGCTCGCTTTTTCCTGTTTGGGTCGCGGGATGTGTGGTTTGTGGTGGCCCTGCCGGTGTTTCTCTACGACGAGCTGGGCTGGACTTTTATGCAGGTGGGCAGTTACATGGCCATCTGGGTGATCGGCTATGGGTTCATTCAGTTTGTAGCGCCGCAACTGCTGGGTGGGGGTCGCCCTGGCCGTGCTCCCAAGGCCCGCACCATCCAGATTTGGACCTTCGTGCTGACGGCGGTGCCGGCGATCATTGCCACAGCCTTCATGGCCGGGCTGGCACCGGAGCTGGTGATCACCGGCGGCTTGATCCTGTTCGGGATCGTCTTTGCCTTCAATTCGGCAGTGCATTCCTACCTGGTGCTGGCCTACACGGAAGACGACGACGTAGCCCTCAATGTGGGCTTTTATTACATGGCTAATTCCGGCGGGCGGCTGTTGGGGACGGTAACTTCTGGGATCCTCTTCCAGTTCTACGGATTGGAGGGCTGTCTTTGGTTTTCCACCCTCTTGATCTTGGCGGCGGGGCTGTTCTCGTTGAAATTGCCGGATCCCAGCAAAACCCCGGTGGAGTGGGTGGTTAAGCCAGGGGATTGAAGATGGAGGGCTACCAGCGGAGATCGATGCATCCATTCAACCCATCCACAAATGGGTGGAGGGGAAAGAACTCTGCTCAGCCCAAACGAGAGGCCCAACGATGAGATAGTAGAGGAGCAAGCAGCTTTTCCGGCAGCCTATGAGCCTGCGCATCGTTCCCACGACGCCCTTCCCTGGCCAGAGACCCGGCACCTCTGGCCTGCGCAAGCCGGTATCGGTGTTTCAGCAGCCCCACTACCTGGAAAACTTCGTCCAATCCATTTTTGATGTCCTAGAGGGATCCGCCGGCCAAACCCTGGTGGTGGGGGGAGATGGCCGCTACTACAACCGCGAGGCCATTCAGATCCTGCTCAAGATGGCGGCGGCCAACGGCATTGGGCGGGTGTTGGTGGGGCAGGGAGGGATCCTCTCCACGCCGGCGGTTTCCTGTCTCATCCGCAAGTACGGCGCCTACGGGGGGATCATCTTCTCTGCCAGCCACAACCCCGGCGGCCCCCAGGGGGATTTCGGCATCAAGTACAACATCGGCAACGGTGGCCCTGCCCCGGAGAAGGTGACTGAGGCCATTTACGCCCGCACCCAGCAGATCCGGGAGTACCGCATCCTGGAAGCTCCCGATGTCGATCTGGATCGCTTGGGCGAGCAACGGCTGGGGTCCCTCACGGTGTCCGTCATCGACCCGGTGGCCGATTATTTGAGCCTGATGCAGCGTCTGTTCGATTTCGAGGCCATCCGCGACTACCTGGCCTCTGGGATCCGCATTGCCTTCGACGCCATGCACGCCGTCACCGGCCCCTATGCCCACGCCATTTTCCAGGGATCCCTGGGAGCACCAGAGGGCAGTGTGCTCAACGGGCAGCCCCTGCCGGATTTTGGCGGCGGACACCCGGATCCCAACCTGGTGCATGCCCGCTCATTGGTGGAACTGTTGTTTCGGGAAGATGGGCCGGACTTTGGGGCCGCTTCCGATGGGGATGGGGATCGCAATCTGATCCTGGGCCGCCAATTTTACGTGACCCCCAGCGACAGCTTGGCAGTCTTGGCTGCCAATGCCCACCTGGTACCCGGCTACCGAGAAGGTCTGGCGGGAATTGCCCGCTCCATGCCCACCAGCCAGGCGGCGGATCGGGTGGCGGCCAAGCTGGGGATCCCTTGCTACGAGACCCCCACCGGCTGGAAATTCTTCGGCAACCTGCTGGATGCCGGCAAGGTCACCCTCTGCGGGGAAGAGAGCTTCGGCACCGGATCTCACCACATCCGGGAAAAAGACGGGCTCTGGGCCGTCCTGTTTTGGCTGAACATTTTGGCCGTTCGACGGCAGCCGGTGCGGCAGATCGTGGAAGAGCACTGGCGCACCTATGGGCGCAACGTCTACTCCCGTCACGACTACGAGGGACTGCCGGTGGAGGTGGCCGAGGCGCTGATGGCAGACTTGCAACGCTCCCTGCCTGGGTGGGTGGGCCAGCGCTTGGGATCCCACACAGTGGCTTATGCCGATGACTTCAGCTACACCGATCCCGTAGACGGCAGCACCACCAGCCACCAAGGGATCCGCATCGGCTTTGAAAATGGCTCCCGCATCATCTACCGGCTTTCGGGAACCGGCACCCACGGAGCCACCCTGCGGGTGTACCTGGAGCGATTGGAGCTGGATCCGGCCCGACATGGCCTGGAGCCCCAAGCGGCCTTGGCCGAACAGATTCAACTGGCCGATCACCTTGCCCAGATTCGCGCCCGCACCGGTCGGCAGCAGCCAGACGTCATCACCTAACCCGCCGCAACTGTTGGCAGGGATCCTGCCGGCGGCGGTTCCTGGAGAAGCGGGGATCAGGGCCTGAGGCCATCCCAGCCGGTCGCTTCGGCGTCGCGGAGCAGAAAGGTGCCGATAGGGGAGGTGATGGGAGAGGTCAGTTGAAAATCTCCCCGCTCTTGGGTGAGGCCCACCGGGCGACTGGGGAAAGCCACCAGGATCCCTTCCAAGCGCAGTGACTCTGCCACCGGATCGTAGGCAAAGCGCAGCTCAAAATCCCGCAGGTCACGGCGAACTTCCACCCGGCGGATCCCTGCTTCCGTCAGGCCCAGGCGCAGCCGCCAGTGGTTTTGCCACTGCGTGCCGAGAGTGGCATCCAGCTCCAGGCCATAGGTAGAGATCTGGCCCAACCGGGGATCGTAAACCGCCTGCAGCGCATAGCTGATCCCCGGCTCATACACATCCAGGCCGGAGCGTTGATCCCGGTTAAACGTGGTGCTGCTGCGCCCCCGATATTCCAGACGGATCGGTTGCAACTGCCCTTCGTTGAGGTCGTAGGCCGTCTGCAACTGAATGTTGAACAGATCGGGAGCGGTGTTCCAGGTGAAGTTGGCGTTGAGGGTGTCCCACTTCTGGGCAACGAAGTCGTAGCCAAAGCTGGTGTCCAGGCGCACCAAGTTTCTCACCTCTGCCTGCAGCTCCTGCAAGTTGCGGGAGGCAATCGCTGCCAAATCCTCCGGGGTATCGTCGGGGAAGGTCAGGGCTATCGGCAGCTCGCCGGGCAGGTCATCTTCAAAGGCAATGTAGCCTGGGGGCACATCGGGTAGGGGATCGCGGGGCGTAAAGAAGCTGATGTTGGCATTGATGCGATCCACATCTTTAGGGCTGGTGGAGAGGGTTTGGAAGGGCACAGAATTGTTGCCGTAGAAGGTGCGGCTGTAGCGCAGGTCGATGGTATTCCAGTCGGCAGGTCTGAGACTGAGGCGAGGGTTGAGGCTGACGGTAGACTCCTGGTCAGGAGTGGAGTAGAGGACTTGGGTGTAATCGATAGAACCCGGCATGAAGGTGATCCAGGGAGCCGGTTGAATATCGTTGAACTGGAGGCTGGAGCGCAGCTCGTAGCGATTGAAAAAGTGGAGGCCCGCCCCCACCTCCTGATCCGGCTGTTGCTCTTGAGTTAGGGTGAGGGCGCTGCTGAGGGCAATATCGGGCGTGATGCGAATGAGGTCGGGGTTAAAGGCCAGCTCGAAGTTGCGACGCGGCTCGTTGTCGCCATTGGAACTGCTGTAGGCACGGTAGGCCAGGCGATAGGTACCTCCCCAACCGGGTGGGGTCAGTTGAGTGCCCAGCGTCAACCGCGCATCGGCAAAGTCGGGGCCATCTTTGACGCTCACCCGCTGGTTGTAGTCCAAGCGCAGATCCGATTGCAGCCAATGCACGCCCCCGTAGCGCTGAGTGTGGCTGAGGGTGAGGGGGAAGCTGTAGATGCCCCGCTCCTGGGATCCGGTGCGGCTGATGTTGAGGGTGGTGGTGGAGAGATCCCCCTGAAAGGTGGCGTTGAGGCGGAGATCGGCGTTGTCGTTGCGTCCGCCGGCAGGACGGTAGGTGTTGTCCAGGTTGAGGTTGAGCTGTCCCCGCAGTTGGCCTTCCTGCCCAAAGAGGTTGGCAGCGTAGAAGTCGAAGTTGTGGTCGATGCGGAAACGGCTGGAGAAGCGCTGTTGGTCAGCTTCGGTAACCAAGTAAAACTGGGCTCGCCCGTAGTTGACACTGTCCGGGATGGGCAGGATGTAGTCGTGCAGGAAGCCGATGCCCACCCCTTTTTTCTGGATGGCATCCAGCCGCAGGCCGCCGAAGTTGTATTCGTCGAAGCGGTAGGCCCAACTGGATTTGACAAACACCCCCTCTGTCTCGCTGCGCCCCGGCAGCACCCATTGGTGATCCCGCAGGCTGTAGATGAACAGGGGGAAATAGGCGACCTGAAGGCCCGCCCGCAGATCCCCTGCTTCTGTCAGCTCGCCGCCGGCAAACACGCGGGCGTCGTAGACGATCACCCGGTCATCGGGAAACACCTCCACCCGATCCCCTTGCACGTAGTGGGTGATGGGTGGCTCTGGCGAGGTGGTGACGGTGGCTTTCTCGAAAAAGATCTGATCCCCCAAAATGGCAGTGGTCTCTTGGCTGCGCACAAAGACCTTGGTGCCCGGCTCCTCCCCCGGCAGAATGACTAGCGAGCTCTCAAATTGGGCGGTGCGACCGGGGATATCCAGATCCAAATTTCGCCCTTCGATTTGCCGGATCCCCCGCCCTTGGGGGCCAGGGGGCTGCTCCATGCGAAAAGGGCCCTCGCTGCGCAGGCGTCGCTCCCGCCGATAAAACAGCAGCCGGTCGCCGGTGATGCGGGTGCCGTCAGCCAGTTGGATCAAGGCGTTCCCCTCGGCAATGCCCAGGTCTTGTTCGGCGATGTAGCTGAGCACATCCCCACTCACGTTGATTTGATCCGGGTCAAGGGGAATTTGCCGCTGCGCGGTGGCCGAGAGCTGCTGGCGAATCTGGGATCCCTGGCTAACGTTCCCTGTCGCCGAGACGGCATCTGCCCCGGTGCCCAGATCCCGCAAAAGGGGGAACTGCTCCAGCAGTTGAGGAGCCAGGGGTGAGCCAGCGGTGGGGATAAAGGCTTCCGTTCCCCTTGGAGGGGATCCCGTCAGCCCCGACCCAGGGGTGGCCTCTGCCAACAGGACACCGCCCAAATCCAAGCTCCCACCGGCTTGGGAGATCAGGGGAGGAATGGTCTTGGGGGAAGCTGGGATCCGATTTAACCTTGCCTCTGAACCGGCTCCACCTTGCAGTTGGGCCGTAGCCCGGTTTTCGCCATTGGATTCCGATCGCGTCAGCGGGACGGAGTCCTTGGTGGGGCGCAGCCAGGGTTGCTCTTCCACCTGCAGGGCTTCAGCCTGAGAAGTCATGGGCTGGGAAAGCCGAAGGGAGTTCAGGCTGGGAACTGCCGCGGTGGGCGTCGCCGGTGAAGGGGGTTGGGGAGAAGGTGTTGCCTGGGCCTGCTGCGCCTGTCGCCGAGCATGGGCTGCTGCCCCTTCGGCCAACAGCCGTTGTAGCCGCTGTCGGTTCAGTTCTTCTGGCGTGAGGGGCTTTTCAGGAGAGTTGGCAAGGGGAGGGGATCCAAAGTCTGAAACCGGGGCCGTAGGGGGTGGGGTTGCCGCAGTCAAGGCTGTAGCAGGCAGAGAAGATTGCGCCTCGGCCAAGGTGATGGGCTCCTCATCGGCGGCAGCCATCGGTTCTGGGCTGGAAGCCCGGCGGGCCAGTTGCAGGCGCTGAGCAAGTGTTTGCGCTGACCGAAAGCGCTGGTAGCCCTCCAGAGAGAACTCCGTCCCGCCGACGCCAACAGTGGGCAGGGGGTCCAACTGGGCGAAGACGGCCTCCCCCGTCCCCAACCACAGGGAGCCGCCCCAGCAAAGAGCCAACCACTTTGCCCAAGGGCTGAAGTCAGGGGGGAAGTTGCAGGATTTCACCGTAAAAACCGCCACAGTAAAGAGAAGCCCACCCCACCGAAAATCATATTCGGCAACCAGGCAGCCAGCCAGGGATCGATATGCTCCACTCGACCCATCGCTCGTCCCAGGCTCATCAGTACATAGTAAATAAACACCAGAACAATCGCTAGCGCCACGCCGCCGTAGCGCCCCGTTTGCCGCACCGTTTGCAGGCCCAAGGGGGCAGCCACCAAGATGGCGAAAAAGCTGGCCAAAGGAATGGCGAACTTGAGGTGGTATTCCGTCAGGCAGCGGGCCACATCGGCAGAAGGGCGTTGCTCCGCTCGATATCGCTGGCACTGCTCCCACAGCTCCCCCGCCCGTTGCTCTTGGGGCACTTTTTCCGCGTACACCAGGCCCACCAGTTTGTTGACGATGTTGAGCTGCATTTCTTCCACCTGGCCTTCATAGTAGGTGCGCCCCTGCTCGTCATAACGGCGGATCACCACATCTCGCAGTTGCCACGATTGGCCCACCTGCTGCGCGGTTTGAGCGGAGATCACCTGCGGATAGCGCAGGTGGCCGGTCTCAGCTTTGCGATCCAGGATCAACAAATCCTGCATCAAGCCGGTCTTCGGGTCAATCGATCCGACATGAAACCAGAGATCATCATCCACCCGCACGATCTCTTCTGGATTAAACAAAAGAGCATCTTGAGCCAAGATGAGGTTCTTGTTCAGGATTTTCACCTTTTGGTTGGTTTCCGGCACAATCACTTCATTGGTCAACAGCGCCAAGCCGCTGATCAGCAGGCCAATACAGAGCACGGGGATAAACACTTTGCGATAGGGGATCCCAGCAGCACGCAGGGCGGTGATCTCGCTGTCGGCTCCCATTTTGCCCAGGGTGAGCAAGGTGGCAAAGAGGCCGGCAATGGGAAAGGTGACCACCAAAATGGCGGGCAAATTGAGGAGGAGAATGTGCAAAATGGTCAGGGGAGGGGCGCCCTTTTTCACCAGCAGATCGGTGTAGATAAACAGCTGGTTGCCCAGCATCAGCACCGTCCCCCCGGCCACTCCCAGAAAGAAGGGGCGAATCATCTCTTTGAAGAGATAAAACTCCAAAAAGGCAGCCCCCAATCTCAGGGATCCCCAAAAGCTGCCCGCTTGAGCAGGGGTTCTGCGCAGTTTGCCCTCGGCGAGTGGAGCCGTCATGACATCACCTCGGATCACAACCTCAGCCAAACCTGGACGATCAAAAACCACAGATGGCTCCCCGAGGGGGGATCCCATCAGAGGGCGTCGGTGATGCGAAACTGAAACATGCCCTGCTGTTGCCCGTCCCCTTCGACGGTGTATTCATCTTGTTTTATGTTCAGGGTAACCAGCTTGCCACTGAGGCGATTGGCGCCCCGGCACATCTGATCCAGCGCGTTGCGGCCCGGCAGAGCTTGGGTGCTCTCCCCGGGAAGGCGGCCGACCTCTCCCCGATCGCAGAGCACCACAGGAGCCTGTTCGGCGCTGATTTTGAAAATTTGTTCTCGGTCAAAGTAATCGGCGCGATCCCCTTCGATGGCGCGGTTGGCCTGCACAATAACCACATTGCCGAAGAAGCGGGCATCGCCGCTGGCTTGGTCGATCTCCACCCGGTCGGCGTAGATCACCGTCGGCTGATCCACATCCGCCTGGGTCTCTGAGTTTTGCAAGCGCCGCGCCAGCCACTCCCCCTCGATCTGCTCGATCACCACCTCTCCCCGCAGCTCCACTTTCTCAGGGGTGATGGTGGCCTGGTTGGCCTTGGCCCTGCGCCCCCGCTGGATGAACTCGACGGCATCGCTAAACTCGGAAGTGCCGGTGCGGGAGTTGTAAACCAGGCGGGCAGCCCGCACCTCGGTTTCGGCTTGGCGCAGCTCCTCTGTCAGGGATCCCCCGCCGGGCGTGGGGGTAGAGGCAGCCATCTGCCGGTAAAGGACGTTCTCTTCAAAGAAGAAGATCTTGTCGCGGTGGTTGCCCTCCAGGCGGGCGGAGGTGAGCACCCGTCCGGGTTCTTCCAGGGTAACTCCTCCCGTCAACAGACTTTGGGATTCGCGGCGGCGGTAGGTGCCCTGGGCCGCCTGGATGATGGTTTCCCCCTGGCGGATCTCCAGGTTGCCTTCCCCTTGGGCAATTTGTGTGTTGCGGTCGTACGTGAGGCGGTCGGCAATGATGGTGACTTCTTGATCCTGTTGGTCTGGGGTCGCCTCCGGGCCGGGAGAGGCCTGGGCCAAGCGCAGATCGGCCAATAAGGGATCCCGGCTGCTGTCGCCGGCCACCTCTTGCAACACCACACCGCCGGAGAGAATGCTTTGGGCCTGCTGGCGCAGGTAGGTGCCCTGGGGAGCGCGAATTTCGATGCCACGTTCGCGAATGCGCAGGTTCCCTTTCCCCTGAGCCACTTGTTGGGTGCGGTCGTAGGTGATCTGGTCGGCGGTGATGGTGGTGGAGGTGGGTGCCGAGCCGTTTGGGGGCAACACTATCAGCTTGCCCTGCTGAGCGCTGAGAAGGGCAAATTGAAAGTTAAACGAGCCAGAGCGGCCCTGCAACACCATTTCCCGGCCTTTGAGGGTGAACTCCGCGGGCACCTCGATGCGTTCTTCGGGGGTGACTCTCAGGGCGCTGGTCAAGAGCAAGCTGCCATCGTCGCTCCTCACCTCCACCTCGCCATCCAAATACAGCTCGTCGGCGGTGGCATTGTAGCGGGCTCGCTTGGCCCGCCAAGTCATCTGCTCGCTGCTATCAAAAAAGGGATCCGGCACCCCTTCCTGTCGGTCGGCGCTTTCTCCGTAGAAGTAGCCGTGCGCCCCCTGCTCAAATACTTGTTGCCCGGCTGCCAGATCCACCTGCTCGGCGATCAGTCGCCACCGCTGATGGCCTCCCCGACGACCCAAGATATCTACCCTGCGGCTGACCGAGAGGGGCTGGTCGGGGGGAGGAGACTCCACCTTCACTTCTTCGATGTCGATCGACAAGGCCCAGCCCACCAAAGCAGCCAAGATGCTGCTCCCCAACAGCGCCACTCCCAGGTTGGAATTGAAGAATCGCCCCATCCTATTCTTGCTGCCGCCTCACCTCGACCCGAACTGACCACTCCCCTTGGAGCCAACGCTCTGAGCTAGCACTCTAGGCTGTAGCTTATCCCATTTTGCCGGCTGCACCGGAGGGATCCCGCGCACACCTAGCCTTAAGCCGACTTTTCAGCCTTCAGCCATAGCGGCTGAGGATGAACCCCAACCCCAGAAACAGCCCCAGCCAAAAGTGGAGGCCGACGGCAATGAACTTGGAATGGCTAATCCGCTGCGGCTGGTCATGGTAAGCCCCCAGCAGGCGGGAGAGCCGCACCGCAAACGGGATCCCCGCCAAACTCAGCAGGGTCCAAGCTGGAAAGATCCCCAGCCCCACAAACAGCAGCATCAGGCCAAAAAGGCTGCCGCAGAGCCAGGGGATGAGGCGGGCCGAGCGCAAAGTCCCCAGGCGGGCCACCGGCGAGCGCTTGCCGCAGGCTAGGTCATCCTGCACTTGATGGAAATGGGAACAAAACAAAATCAAGCTGGTCGCCATTCCCACCACCAGTGAGGCTGCCAACCCCGGCAGCGACCAGGTCTGGCTTTGGCTGTAGTGGGCAGCCGAGACCGCCAGCGGCCCAAAGCTGAAAAAGCAGAGGATCTCCCCCAGGCCCTGGTAGCCCAGGCGCAGGGGCGGCCCTTGGTAGGCATAGCCCAGCCCACAGGCCAGCAGCACCAACAGCAGCACCGTCGGATCCCATTGCCGCCAGCTCAGCCACAGGATCCCCAGCAGACCCAGGGCCAAAAAGGCATTCCCCACCCAAAACACCTGCCCCGGCTTGCCCGTCAGGTTAACCAGGGAGTGGAGTTTGTTTTTGTCCACCCCTGTCTGGGCATCGAACACGTCGTTGCTGAGGTTGACCCAGGCCAAGATGCAGATGGCAGCTCCCCAAAACACCCCCAAAACCCCCAAATCCAGTACCCCTGACTGGGCGTAGGCAATGGCGGATCCCACCCAGATGGGCATGATCGCCACACTGTACATGGGGGGCTTGAGGGCAGCCATCCACAATTGCCGGCGGGAGGGGTCACTCCATGCGACCTCTGCTGGTGGCTGCACTTGGCCGACATCTGGATGCATGCGAATTCTCCTTGGGGAGCAAGCCTGCTCTGGGGCCCGTCTCCGGATCTGTCTATATCTGTTCTGTAAGGTAGAGCGCCTTAGGAAGCATTCTCCAGGATGCTAAGAAACTTTGCAGTCCGTGAAGAAGCTCCTCAGATCTGGCCCCCAAAAGCCCGGGCTGCCGGCTCTTCTCCTAATCTCTTATCCTAAAGTCATCTCCTGCCGGTCTCCATCGACAGGTGTCCTGTTTTCGGCCAAGGTGGGATCGTTCTCTTTGCTCTTTCGCATGACCTCTTCTCTTTCCCCTCGGAATGCCCACGGTACGCTTGAGTGCCTGGAGTGGCCGAGAGCATGGCCGCCGATGCGCACTTCTGCTTGGACAGGCGAGACGGGGAATCGGCGCCACTGGGATCCCTTCCTAGCCGCCTGCCAACAGATGGCGCGGGCGCGGGGCGTGCCCCAAATCCTCAGCTTGTCCCAGCCCATCCCAGAGCTGGATCCGCTGGCGGTGCTGGCCCAGAAGCTGGGTTCTCTCCCCACGAACCGATTCCCGAGCTACTGTTATTTCTCCCACAAGGCCCACGGGGAAAGGGTGCGGGTGTTGGGATGGGGATCCCTGCGGCAGGTCGATCTCTCGGGAGAAGGGGGCTTGCGGGCGGCACGGAGCTTTGTAGAAGAGCTGCAGCCCCACGTCCATGCCGCTTGCATTGGCAGAACGGAGCCCTCGGAAGTGGGAAGATTCCCAGACAGCCGGCAGGAACGCCCCCTGTGTTTCTGTCGCCTTGGTTTCAGCCCCAGGAGTGATGGGGGGGCGGCGCTGGTTCTGCCGCGCTGGCAACTGTTGCAGGTACCAGGCTCCTGGAGATCTCTGGCGGTGGCGCGGCTCAATCTGGAAATTGCTCCCGAAAGTGACCTAGCAGCTTTGGCCGGGCAGATCACCGCCTTTTTTGCCCAAATGGAGCGCCTTTCTCGATCCCCCTTGCCCTCGTGGGAATTGCAAGCTCCTGTGCCAGTGAACTTGGAGGAAGCCCCCCTCTTGGCGCGCATCCAAAAAGCCCTGCAGGTGATTCAGGCGGGATCCCTGGAGAAAGTGGTGCTGGCCGAAGCCGTGGATCTGCACTTGCCTGTCCCGCCGTCAATCCCGTCCCTGCTGGCCTACCTGGAAACAGATCATCCCGATTGCAGCATCTTTGCCTTTGCCGCTGGCGTCAGCGGGCCGAAGTCCTTGGAGGCAGATGCTCGGGGGAATTTGCCGGCCAGGCCTCTCCCCCTGGTCCAAGAGGGGGCCTTTCCCCAGGTTTTCTTGGGGGCCACCCCGGAGCGCTTGCTTTCCGTGTGGCAAGGCCGGGTGCAGATCGATGCCTTAGCCGGCTCCGCCGCCCGCGGCGCCACCCCTGTCCAGGATCGCCAGTTGGCCGAGGAGCTGCTCCGCAGCCCCAAAGACCGCCGCGAACACCAGTGGGTGGTGCGCTCGATCCGGGAGGCTCTGAGTCGGTTGGGAATGGATCCCTGCATTTCCCCGCAACCGCGGCTGCTCCGTCTAGCCAACATCCAGCATCTGCAAACCTTGATCGAGGCGGAGCTCCCCGCCGATGTACATCTGTTCGATCTGCTGGCCCAGCTCCACCCGACGGCAGCGGTGGGAGGGTATCCCCAACAGGCGGCGCTGCAGTGGCTAGAGCGGTTGGAACCCTTTGATCGCTCCAGCTATGCTGCTCCTTTGGGCTGGGTAGACTTACAGGGCAATGGCGAGTTTGTGGTGGGGATCCGCTCCGCCCTAATTCGGGGGAATTGGGCCCGCTTGTATGCCGGTGCCGGGATTGTGGCTGACTCCAACCCAGAGCAAGAGCTGGCCGAGATTCGTCTGAAGTTGCGCTCTCTGGTGCAGGCTCTGGCCTTGCGACCTGCAGCTCCTCCGCTCCCCAGCTTCTGAAGAGAGGGGATCAGGAAGATGTTTCTGCCGCCGCTGCGGGAGGTGGATACGAACCCCTCCACGAACAGCTACAGTGAGAAAGCCGGTCTTTGATTAGCCTCGGTGTCCTCTGCGGCATGGCGACCCTGAATCCCACCCATCCCCCTCGTATAGCCGGATCCCGCGCGCAAGTGGGGCTTTGGCCCGGCCTGATCCAGCACTATCGGGAATGGCTCCCCGTCAGCGCCAGCACACCTGTGGTCACGCTACATGAGGGCAACACGCCTCTGGTGCCTTCCCCGGCTTTGAGCCAACGGCTGGGGCGAGACTGCCAAGTTTACCTGAAGCTGGAGGGCCTCAACCCCACCGGTAGTTTTAAGGATCGGGGTATGACGATGGCGGTGTCCAAGGCCAAAGAGGCCGGAGCAGAGGCCGTGATCTGCGCCAGTACCGGCAACACCTCGGCGGCGGCTGCTGCCTTTGCGGCCAAAGGAGGTCTGCGGGCCTATGTGCTGATCCCCGATGGCTACGTGGCCAAAGGCAAACTGGCCCAAACCCTGATGTACGGGGCGGAGATCATCGCCGTTCAAGGCAACTTCGACCAAGCGCTGGCTATGGTGCGGCAGCTGGCGGAAACCTACCCGGTGGCCCTGGTGAACTCGGTCAACCGCTTCCGCTTGGAAGGGCAGAAAACCGCCGCCTTCGAGGTGGTGGATGCTTTGGGGGATGCCCCCGATTGGCTCTGTATTCCGGTGGGCAACGCGGGCAACATCACGGCTTATTGGATGGGGTTTTGCCAGTACCGCCAGCAGGGCAAGGCTACCCGTCGCCCTCGTCTCTACGGCTTCGAGGCTGCCGGTGCTGCCCCCATGGTGTTGAACCGGGTGGTGGAACACCCAGAGACGGTGGCCACGGCCATTCGCATCGGCAATCCTGCCAGTTGGGTGAAGGCCAA
Organism: Thermostichus sp. MS-CIW-30; assembly: GCF_054058015.1. Lineage (NCBI taxonomy): Bacteria > Bacillati > Cyanobacteriota > Cyanophyceae > Thermostichales > Thermostichaceae > Thermostichus > Thermostichus sp. MS-CIW-30. The sequence continues at coordinate 413 of NZ_JBSRZW010000011.1, read as the reverse complement.
GGCGGCAGTGCAGGTGAGCGGCGGTCAGGTGGATAGCGTCACCGACGAGGAGATTCTGGCAGCCTATCGTCTCCTGGCATCCGAAGAAGGGATCTTTTGCGAGCCGGCCAGCGCGGCCTCGGTGGCAGGATTGCTGAAATGGCGAGAGCAGGTGCCTGCTGGAGCACAGGTGGTGTGCGTGCTGACGGGCAATGGCCTTAAGGATCCGGACACGGCCAGCCACCAGGGATCCGCTCCTATCCACACCGGCGTTGTCCCTGAGCTGTCCGCTGTTGCTCGTCTGATGGGTTTCTAGCAGAAACCGCCCGCTGGTTAGGGTCAGCTAGAAATCGCAGGAGCCCCGCACTGTACCCGTAGGGTCAGTGTCGGGAGGAATGCGGAAGTTACGATAGAACCATGACCCAAGTCCTGAC